>CAYMFU010000135.1:0-27174 GCA_964389805.1 uncultured Roseivirgaceae bacterium
CCTATACCCAGGAGGGCTGGGGTGGATTCATTTACCAGATACAGGTTTCCTGGAAGAAAGAGGGAACTGACCTGATAGGGTGTTGGAGTATAAGTTCATCTTTTCCCGGATGGGATAAAAAGCCCGAAGCAATACAAATCGTTTCTGATAACCTTGATCGATCATACCTGGAAGCATCCAGGGAACATATGGACTGGTGGAAAGATTATTGGAGGAGATCTGATGTTCGCTTACCTGATAAACTGCTTGAAAAGCAATATTATCTGGAGATGTATAAATTTGGATCAGCAGCAAGAAATGATGCACCGCCTATTTCACTCCAGGCTGTATGGACTGCTGATAATGGTAAAATTCCTCCTTGGAAAGGGGATTTCCACCATGATCTCAATACACAATTAAGCTATTGGCCAGCATACCGCGGGAATTACCTGGGACTGGAAGGTGGATTTATCAATTGGTTATGGGAATACCGGCATACTTTTAAGAAATATACAAAGGCATATTATGAAGCAGATGGATTGAATGTGCCCGGGGTTACTACCCTTACCGGGGAACCAATGGGAGGGTGGATTCAGTATTCCTTTGGCCCGACAGTATCTGCCTGGTTAGGACAGCATTTTTACCTGCATTGGCGATATACCATGGATAGAGGTTTCCTGGTAGAAAAAGCATATCCATGGATCCGGGATGTAGCATTGTTCTTGAATGAATTATCAATCCAGGGCGAGGATGGGATGCGAAAGCTTCCTTTAAGTTCGAGCCCTGAGATATATGACAATTCAAAGAAAGCCTGGTTCGATGAAGTTACAAACTATGACCTTGCATTGATAAGATGGACCTATTCAACCGCAGCTGAATTGGCTCAGGAGCTTGGGATGGATGAGGAATCGGCCAAATGGGAGGCTTTACTCAAGGAATGGCCTGGCTTTGCAATACATGCTGAAGAAGGTTTGATGTTTGCTAAAAACGTACCCTATTTTGAATCGCACAGGCACTTCTCACATTTAATGGCCATCCATCCGCTCGGTCTTATTGATGTATCTATGGGGGATAATGAAAAATTGATCATACAAAATACAATTCAAAACCTGGATGCCAAGGGCCCTGTTCATTGGACAGGATATTCCTATAGCTGGGAAGGCAATTTAAAAGCCAGGGCTCTGGATGGGGAAGGGGCAGCACAGGCATTGCGGATCTTTGCTGAGGCATTTTGCCTGCCGAACAGCTTTCATGTGAATGGGGATCAGTCAGGTAAAGGATATTCCGGAATGACCTACAGACCATTTACCCTCGAAGGCAACTTCGCATTTGCGTCCGGTATACATGAAATGCTGTTGCAAAGTCATACAGGTATGGTGTCGATATTTCCCGCTATTCCACCCGAATGGGAAAATGTAGAATTCAATCAACTGCGCGCGGAGGGGGCCTTCCTTGTATCGGCCAAATTGAAAGACGGAAAGGTAGAACTGGTAACTGTATTTTCAGAAAAGGGGGGTGCTATTCGATTAAAAAATCCTTTCGATAACAATAATTTTATATTAGAAGACCATAAATACACCATGGAAGATGATGAAATTATTGTTTTTACAAGGCCGGACGAATCTTTTAGGATAAAAGCAAAATACTGATCTCAAAATAAAACATGACATTAAGGTCATGAGATTGATATTGACATCATTTCTCACCTGAGGTGTGTTTCTGAGCATGCTTGCCCAGGAAAGTCTTTTGAAAATAATCACGTATAATATCTGGAACGGTTATGATTGTAGTGAAGATGAAGATTGCAGAAATCGTGTAAATACCTATATCAAAATTACAGGGACATGATTGTATCGACATCCTTATCCAATTTTGGCTTTGGAAGAATGAATGAAAGAGAAATAAATAGGATCAGGGAAATTATCAGTGAAATGGCACCTATATCAATTCCATAGGGTATAGAGATTTTGAATATTTTTACAACGAAGTTAATGAACAGGCTTGATAAAATCGAAACATTGGCCGCAACAGAATTCGCTCTTTTCCAGTTGAATCCGATTGCAACAGTGGGTACAATAGCAGCAGCAAAAGTCCCCCAGCCAAATGCACCTAAGATAGCAACCAGGTCTCCCGTATATAATGCGAATAATCCGGCTATTATGGTTAACAGAATTGTTGTAATTCTTGCCAGGATCAATTCATTATTGAATTTTATACCCAGAGATTTGGGAATGTCATGCATTATCGCTGCAGTACCTATATTTAAAAAGGCATCTGATGTAGACATTATCGCTGCAAATAATCCTGAAAAAACAATCCCAGCCAATATAGGGTGGGCATAAAATTGGAGAAACTGGGAGGCTGCCATATCCGCCGAACCTAATTCCGGATGAGTTCCATTTAATACCATAGCTCGCATGACCAGCCCGATGCCTATCCACAGGAGTGCTGAAAAAAAGTAGCCAAATATTGATACCGGTAAAATATGCCGTGCATCGCTCACCCTTTTGTTCATCATCATTTTAGTGATTACATGGGGTTGTCCTGATGCTCCCAGGCCAAATACAAACAACCAGGACAGGCATCCTACAATGCCGAGTGTGCCCCATGGGCCAATAGCTTGTGGGTCATCCTGGTGTATAATAAGACTTATTTCAGAAAGGCCCCCGTCATATAAGGAAACGACGGTAATAAATATCAGTACTGCGGCGACAATCATTACACTGCCTTGAATGATATCTGTATAAACAGATGCGATTATGCCCCCGGAAACACTGTAAAAGAGTAGAATTGAACCTGAAATAGCCATAGCCATTTCAAGGCTCATGTCACTGGAAATTCCAGTTTGTCGCAAGATGTCCTGTAAAACCACGGCCATAGCTAATATTTGCGTGGCCAGATATCCGAATACGCCCATAATGATAGCAGTGGCGATCAGTAATTGGGTAATATTATTGTTGTAACGGACCTTAACAACGTCCGGTAAGGACATTGCATTAGAATACTCTGAAAACAATCTTAGTCTTTTGCCCATTAAAAAGAATGAAATGTTAAAACCTATCACTGAGGCGATAACCATCCAAACGGAACTCATACCCATTTTATATACCAATCCAGGTCCTCCAACAAAACCAAATCCACTCATCGTGCTTGAAAAAACGGCAAAAGCAGTAACCATAACACCCAAGTTTCTACCAGCTACGAAAAAATCTTGTACGGATTTTGTTTTTCTTAAGGCCCAGATTCCTATCCCGATACATAACAACATGTAGGTAATCAAAGAAGCCAGTATAATAGGATTTCTAAATGATTCCATGTTTGTACCTGTTGCCTTTCATAATCTGAACATTTACTGAACGAGATCCCTGAACCGTTTTTCACTATCAGGGCTCAGTACCCAATATTTAAATTTGAGAATATAGAATAGTGTAAAATATAAGGGGAATAGATAAATGCCAAACAACATCCAGGCTGTCGGGGTAGGAAAGCCTAGATAGGTAGTAATAGATCCAGTTCTTAAATAGGTCAGGTAATCAAGGATTCCCAGAATAAAGATCATCAGGTATAATACAAGTCCCAGGAGCCATAGGAAAACTTTATTTTTGGAAGCTTTTTTTTGATGAATTCCTATATATAGAAATAGGACAAAAAGCATGATAGAAATGGAACCGAATATTGTTCCAAACACAATGGCAGGAGCAGCATGTCCCTCAGGCGTACTTTGGATCATGGATGAATAAGATGCATGAACCTGACCAGTTGCATCTGTTTGATTATGTAAATACAAAAAATAGAATAGACATGCAAGCAGAATAACCAGCAATATAAGAATGAGTAATATTGATTTATTCAACATTGGCCTATTTGTTAAATACAATTGATATATCTGTTCCCAAAGCAGTATCGCATCCTTATTGATCAATAGATTCAATAACGGTTGCCACACCTTGACCGATACCAATACACAAGGTCACCAGGGCATATTTACCCTTTCTTCTTTTCAATTCCCTTGATGCAGTAAGCAGCAGGCGGGAACCAGATGCGCCCAGGGGATGTCCAATGGCAATGGCGCCTCCATTCGGATTTACCCTTGGATCGTCAGAACTTAGATTCAATTCCCTCAGGCATCCCAGGACCTGGACGGCAAAGGCTTCATTAATTTCGATAAGATCCATGTCGTCCAGTTTTAATCCCGTTCTCTCCAGAACTTTTTTACTGGCAGGGACTGGTCCCAATCCCATTAATCGTGGTTCAACACCCACTACTGCACTGGCTACTATTCTGGCAATAGGTTTTATATTTAACTGATTAGAGACCTTTTCACTGCCTATTATCAGTGTGGCTGCACCATCATTTACTCCGGATGCATTTCCGGCCGTAACAATCCCATCTTTGTGAAGGGATTTTAGCGAGGAAAGTTTTTCCAGGCTTGTATCAGGTCGTGGGTGTTCATCCTTGTTAATTTTTATCGCAGGTTGATTCTTCCTGGGATTCGGGACTTCAACTGTCATGATTTCGTCATCATAGAATCCGGAAGATCTTGCATTTTCATATCTCATTTGAGTCTGAAAGGCATATTGATCACTTTCTTCACGGGTAATTTTGAATTTTAAAGCGATGTTTTCTGCCGTTTCAGGCATGCTTTCAGATCCATATTGCGAAAGAAGCCTTTGATTGGGAAAGCGCCATCCAATTGTGGAATCCGCTATCGCTATCGACCTGTTATATACTTTTTCAGCCTTCGCCATGACTAAGGGTGCCCTTGTCATACTTTCAACACCACCGGCTATAAACAGATCTCCTTCATCACTTTTTATAGCATTGTCAGCATGAATGGCAGCTGACAGTCCACTTCCGCAGAGACGGTTTACCGTAATTCCTGGTATGCTGTATGGTAAGCCTGACAATAGAACCGCGTTGCGGGCTATATTTCTTGAGTCTTCACCGGCCTGGTTGGAATCGCCAACTATAACATCTTCAATGTGATCTTTGATTTGTGGATATTTATTTAATAATTCAATGATAGTAGCAGACATCATTGCATCTGGCCTTAAATTTGCCAATATCCCACCGTATCTTCCAAAAGGAGTACGGATTCCATCAAAGACATAAGATTCTCTCATTGTATTTTATTTTAATAATGCCTGTAATTCTCTAAGAGCCTGGATCTCTTCCAAACTTGGCTCTTCAGTTTCTTGAATATCCGCTGCAACTTTTAACGGCCACCCGGTAGCTTCTTTCACCGTATCTATACCAATGCCCTTATGTACATGTGTTAAAGTAAATTCCTTTGAAACAGGATCGGGCTCCAGAATTCCCAGATCGGTAATGATTGCTTTGGGACCTTTGCCTGAAAAACCCAGATCAGCAATGTCCTCTCCTCCTTTACCATATCCAACCGTAGTTACAAAATCCAATTTCTCAACGAAATTCCGCCTGCTTTGTTTAAGCATTATAATTGTATGATCACAGAATCCCGCAATTTCGGGTGCTCCACCAGCACCGGGTAACCTGACTTTAGGATTCTTATAATCACCAATTACTGTAGTATTCAGATTGCCATATTTATCTATCTGAGCTGCACCGAGAAATCCTGTTTCGATTTTTCCTCCCTGTAACCAGTATCGGAACATTTCCGGAACACTTACCACGGATAATGCGGTCCGGCTCAATTCATCATCTCCAATTGATAATGGAGGACGTGTGGGTTTAGTGTCCAGGGTCCCGCTCTCATATATCATTGAAATATTAGGAGCATGCATATTCCTGGCAAGATTAGCGGCAAGGCTGGGAAGTCCAATTCCAATAAATACTACAGATCCGTCTTTAAGAAACCTGGAGGCAGTAACCACCATCATGTCATTTGAAGTATAGGTGAGTTCAGGCATATCCGTGTTTCTTAAGTTTCTCTAAATACTCTGAAAAGTCCTTGGTTTTTAGTACAAAATCATTCATCCAATCTTTAAAGGTATCCCTATCTGAACTGATTTTATCCCATTGAATGTAAAATTCATTCGATCGATTGTAATATCCTTCCGTATATGATGGAAAAGCACCCATCGGAACCGTGCAGATTGCATTGATTACCCACCTTGGAATAACTATACCCCCATTATCTTCATTGACTTCATCTACTATTTCCTCTACTGTAACTATACTTTGATTTGAAGCCAGAATAGCTTCTTTTTGTACCCCTACTATTCCTTTTAACCAGATGTTCCCGGACTTGTCGGCCTTTTGCGCATGGACAATGGACAGGTCCGGTCTAATGGAGGGCACTGCAGTTAAGGTCTCACCAGTGAAAGGACAATCTATAAATTGTATATCCGGATTAACCTCGGGATAGCTGGTCCCCTGATATCCCTTAAATATAGCACATGGCATTCCAGAAGCTCCGGCAGCATATCCGTTTGCCATGGCAGCATGAGCATGCTCAATAAAAGTAATTTTATGTGGATAATCTTTTTGATAAGCATCCCTGAATCTATGTAATGAGCCAACACCAGGATTTCCTCCCCATGAAAAAGTAACTTTATCTGCACATCCCATACCGATCATCTGATCAAAAATGATATCCGGTGTCATCCGGATAAGCGATAATTGTCGTATGTTTTGCCTTATGATCTCCTGTCCGGCTGCATGGGGAATAAGATGTGTAAATCCTTCCATAGATATTGTCATTCCGGGCTTAACATATTTACGGATTGCTTCCTGTAAGCTTAGAAAATCTGTCATGTTATTAATGCGAATGTCGTGTTCGTATATCGCACAAGTGTGCTATAATCGATCTAATATAATAATTCCTAAGAATACTTCCAAGTTAATATATTGACTTTAAACGGAAGAATTTCTAAATTTCAATGTGCGTTAATCGTACAAGTGAACGAATAACGAACGGATTTTTAAATGGTCTAAATAAGATTTTTAATTACTTATCATTAAAATGAAAAACGATTATGTTTTAATTACAGGTGGATCTAAAGGGATTGGAGCAGGAATAGTTAAAAGATTATTACAGGAGGATTATAAAATGATTATCCTCGATATTGAGGAACCCGAAAATAATGAAAATGTAATGTATTTTAAGGTTGATCTGCATAATTTGTCTAGAACTGAAGAAGTCCTGGCTGAGGTATGCAGTCGCCATCAGATTGTCAGGTTAGTGAACAATGTAGGTATTGTTATGCCAGCTTTGATTGAAGATACTGATCCGGAGGATTTTTTAAAGGTTCTGACATTAAATGCACGCACGTCAATGTGCTGTGTTCAGGCTTGTATTCCGGCAATGAAGGATGCACGTTTTGGCCGGATCGTATCTATAACGAGCCGTGCGATATTAGGAAAAGAAATGAGGACTTCCTATGCAGCCAGCAAAGGAGCCTTGAGTGCCATGACCAGAACCTGGGCCCTGGAATTGGCATCATTTGGAATAACAGTGAACGATATTGCACCGGGGCCTATTAATACGGAGGCTTTTATGAAAAACAATCCTCCGGACTCACACCGTACAAGGGACTTGATAGATCGAATCCCCGTAAACCGAATTGGAACTTCAATGGATGTAGCCCACGCTGTAAATTTTTTCCTGGATGATAAAAGTGGCTTTGTAACAGGACAAACCTTGTTTATATGTGGTGGTTTGACAGTTGGATTAAATAAAATATAATACCTGGAAACATGAAGAATTTTGGATTAAAGGATCCTGCATTATTGAGATCAGAAGCTTATATTGGCGGCTGGTGTGGTGCAATGAACAACAAGATTTATCAAGTAACTAATCCTGCAACAACTGAGGTTGTCACAGAAGTACCAGATATGGATGGAAGTGATGCCACTAAGGCTGTAGAACTGGCATCAGAAACTTTCCAGGAGTGGCGTAAATATACTGTTGATGAACGAAGCAGGATCTTACGGCATTGGGCTCACCTGATCCGTGAGAACAGAGAGGATATAGGTAGAATACTGACCATGGAACAGGGGAAAACACTTTCTGAATCAATTGGCGAAGTAGTCTATTCAGCAAGTTACCTGGATTGGTTTGCTGAAGAAGCAGCAAGGCCGATGGGTAGAATAATGCCCGCTCATACCAGGGAACAGCGAATAATGGTCACTCATGAACCCCTGGGCGTAGGTGCTACCATTACTCCATGGAACTTTCCATCCTTAATGGTCTTGCGAGAGGTAGCACCTGCATTGGCATCAGGATGTACCGTTGTCCTGAAACCTTCCGGATATACGCCTTTAACTCCTTTAGCCTTTGTCGAACTAGCCGAGCGGGCTGGTTTACCGCCTGGCGTACTATCAGTGATAATGGGGGCCAGGGGGAGTGGTTCCTCAATGGGTAAAGTCTTTACATCGAATCTCAATGTAAGAAAAATAAGTTTTACCGGATCTACAGAAACTGGTATTATCCTGGCTCGGGAAGCAACTACAACTGTCACACGGATGAGCCTGGAACTGGGAGGTAATGCACCATTTATTGTATTTGAAGATGCCGACATGGAGGCAGCCCTTGATGGATTGATCGCCTCTAAGTATAGAAATGCGGGACAAACTTGTGTTACAACGAACAGGGTATATGTTCAGGACTCAATATATGAAGAATTTGTCGATAAATTTGTTAAGAGAGTAGAACAAATCAGAGTTGGAAACGGACTGGAAGAAGGTGTGCAAATGGGACCCATGATATCCATTGATGCGGTTAAAGAAGTAGAACGCCATATACAGGATGCGGTTGGTAAGGGAGCCAGATTGCTTACCGGTGGAAAGAGACATGAACTTGGACTGAGCTTCTTTGAGCCGACTGTATTGTCGGAAGTTACTCCGGAAATGTTGCCATGTCAATGTGAAATTTTCGGGCCTCTTGCCCCAATAAGCCGTTTTCATACGGAGGAGGAAGCCATCACCCTGGCAAATAATACCATACATGGACTGGCGGCATATTTTTATTCAAAGGGAAGGGAAAGGTGTTGGCGTGTGGCAGAATCGCTGCAGGCTGGTATCGTTTGTGAAAATACGGTTTCCTTCTCAAGCGCCAGGGCTCCTTTTGGTGGGTATAAACAGTCCGGTATGGGTCGTGATGGTGGTTATGAAGGATTGCTGGAATGGCAGGAAGTTAAGTACCGTTGTATTGGTGGTATAAATTAAATACAATTAAATGAAAGAGTTTCAATGTCGCTTTCCCGGAAATATTATTTGCCGTGATGGAAGTTCCGGCAATCCAGAATCCTTTAAAGCGCTATCGCTTCATGGGCCAGCATTACTGGTTACAGATCCAACACTGGTCAAATTAGGAATTGCCGGAAAAGTAAAGGAAGCCCTTGAGCTCGCCGGCATCGATGTAATACTATTTGCTGAAGTGGAGCCTGAGCCTAAAGTTGAAACTGTAAGAAAGCTTGTAGGGATAACAGAGCAGAAGCATATAGGAACGGTAGTAGGCCTTGGGGGTGGAAGTCCAATGGATGTTGCTAAAATTGCTGCATTATTATTAAGCCACCCTCAACCGATTAAATCAATGTATGGTGTGGGAAATGCTATAGGGGACCGGCTTCCGTTGATATTAATTCCAACAACTGCAGGCACGGGATCTGAGGGAACTCCCGTCGCTGTGGTTACGGGTGATAATGGCGAAAAGAGTCCCATCGTCGGACCTCAATTTATTTGTGACCATGTGATACTTGATGCAGAGTTAACACTCGGATTGCCAAAAAAGGTAACAGCAGCCACTGGTATGGATGCAATGGTTCATGCCATAGAGGCCTATACTTCATCAGTTCGTAAAAATCCTGTATCTGATCAGCTTTCCATACAGGCACTCAAATTATTATATAATAATATAAGAACGGTCATAGATCAAGGACACAACCTTGAAGCCAGGAGAGATATGCTTCTTGGTTCTATGATGGCAGGACTTGCATTTGCGAATTCAACGGTAGGGGCCGTACACGCACTGGCCTATCCACTGGGGACACAGTTTCATTTATCCCATGGTGAAAGCAATGCTATCGTGCTGGCACCGGTTATGAAATACAATTTTGATAAAGCAGTAAAGCTTTATGCAGAACTCTGGAGGTCAATTAGCAAGCGGCCAGATCCTATTACAGATGATGAGGCAGCAAGCCAGTTTATACGGGAAATTGAAACCTTGATACCTGAAATCGGCTTGAAGGACAGGCTGACCCTTTATGGTATAAAAGAGACTAACCTGAGCAATATAACAAGGGGTGCTCTGAAACAAGAGCGTTTGTTATCCTATAATATTTCAAGGATGGGTGAAGAGGACATTTTCAAGGCGTACAAATTAGTACTTTAATCAGGGATCTATGGCGCAAGGCATTAATAATAAGGATTTTCTGAAAACTCTATCACGCGGATTGTCACTGATCAAATCATTTGATGGAGAAACTCCCAAAATGACTTTGACTGAAGTCGCGAAAAAGAATCATATGAGCCGTGCTTCCGCTCGTAGATTTGTGCTGACCCTGGAGAATTTAGGTTACCTGGAAAGGATAGAAGATTATTTTCAACTAACTCCAAATATTCTTGATATTGGAAAGCATTATCTTGAGAATTTGAATTTTATTGAGATCATTACTCCATTTATGCGCGAAGTAAGCCAGAAAGTGGGGAAAGCGTGCTCCGCATCGATCCTTAACGGGATGGATATAGTATATATCGCACGGATTCCCTCTCAGCAGCAAATCCTTTCTGTCAATTTGAATATTGGTTCTCACCTGCCTGCATATTGTACATCGATGGGAAGGGTTATGTTATCTGATTTATCTGAGGGAGACCTTGAATTGTATTTGAAAAAGGCAGCTCTTACAAGTTATACAGATAAGACCATCGTAGATCCGGATCAGTTAAGGCAAGTTATCAGGAAGGTTAAAAAAGAGGGTTATTCCCTGGTAAATCAGGAATTAGAAAAAAGCCTTCGTGCCATCGCCGTTCCGGTTCGTAATAATTCAGGACGAGTTATATGTGCCATAAATGTTGGGATTCCTGTAGGCCAGGTTAAAATGGATGAGGTTATTTCAGATTATCTGCCAGTTTTAAAGGCTGCAGCAAAAAAAGCTGAGAAAGGTTTAACCTATCATGCTCCTACCCTTTGATTAATGATTCAATATCTATTGAATCATTTTAATGCCTGAGATAATCCGAACTATGGTGCAAGTCCAAAATTACTTCTTAGCCAATCATATACATGATTCCAATGTTTTTCTCCAAGTCCATGTTCGGCACGTAGATAAACAATGTATTCCTTTTCTCCAGGTATATTATTATATGTGGCGAAACTGGTTGCTGGTGGGCATACCGGGTCCTGCAAACCAATACCCATCAGAACCGGGCATCGGATCTTTTCCGCCATGTTCATGGTATCAAAGTATCCCAACGTATTTAGCATTGATCTCCAGTTTCGGCTTGGTTGTTGATACATCCACTCATCAATTTCCTGCCAATGTGTTGTTTTAAAATAATTTACCCAATCACACAACCAGGGTATGTCAGCCACACAATAATCTACCCGGTCATCCATAGCCGCGATCATAAAACTGAATCCTCCTCCCTGGCTGCCGCCCCAAACGGCAATTCTATCCTCATCCACTTCTTCTCTTTCTGTGAGAAAGTCCAGGGCCCTTAAACAATCCAAATATGCACCCCTGTAAAAATAGGTTTCTTTGTCATCTAGTCCTCGAACCCATAATTCCTCTCCGGAAAAAGGTCCTTCATCGCTATCTCCATGACCTCTTGGATTAAAGGATAGTATTACCATGTCATCATACTTGAGGATTGGTTTCATATTTGATGTATAACCGGGAACTCTTAATAATGCCGGGTATTTCCCTCTCTTTTTTGGGACTTCTAACCATCCAGTTACTTTTATCTTGTCAAGACTCTGCATCTCAACAAAATAAAGGTCAATATTTAAATTACTTTCATGGTTTTGTAAGGTAGCCTTAAATTCTGGATCAATACTACCCAATTCGGATCTTGATTCTTGCCAGAAGGTCTCAAAATCCGGGTTCCTCGTCAGTGCCGGCTTGATTTTCTCAGGATCGTATCCTATATTCATTGAACGTTCAATAGTCTGGCCATTTTCGAGTATGATTGCTGTTTTATATAAATAGAATCCTGGATCAGAAAATTCATAAACCGGACAGAAGGAATGGATTTCCTTTTCCGGTTCAATACTAAAAGGGATAATTGTGCGCTTCAATGGCGCCTGTTCATCCGACTGAATGCTCCACTGTATGTGCCCTTTTAGATTAAAATCGGATGAATTTTTGATGACAGCATATGCCTCAACCAATTCACCCTGAAAGTATATCCCATTCTCACTTGATGTCTCGATACTAATTTCAATTGAAAATTGTCCAGAATCAAGAGAAGAAAAGCATAATCCCAAAGAGGATAAGCTGAGAAGTAAAAGCAAGATTATTATACGCATAATTTGATGTTCGAAATATGATGATATTTTAAGTATTTATTTTTTGAATTTAACAACCATAGGAAGATGGTCAGATAGTTTCAGAGTAACATCATCAGCGATAATTTCAGCATGAATCACCGCAGAGGCTGTTTCATTATCACTAAAAACATAATCAAGTCTTCGCTGATCTCCATGCTCACCTTCTTTCTCGATCAATGTTGGAAAACTTCCGGTAAACTGGTACTCAGGTGAACGCATTTTGTATTCTAGATCAACCAGACCTGATACTAATAATTTATCCAGGACGCTATAATCAAGTTTGCCATCTCTAAGATTTACCTCATTGTAAGCTTCATCTCTGGCATTGAAGAAAGGTTCCAATTGGCTGTGGGAATAAAAAATGGAATCGTAGGATGAAAAAGTATTGAAGTCCCCGGCAAGAATCACCTGTGATCCCCGGGGTAATCCTTTAATATCCGATATTATAAAATCGATCTCGCGATTCCTTGTTTTCCAATTGCTCGGGTGCAGGTGGATAATATATATGAATTTTTCTTTGACTTTGACACGGAGCAATCCATGATGAAATCCTTCCATAAATTTCTGGATATCCTCTATAGGGTATCGGGAAGTAAAACCAGTTGGAAATCCTTCCTGTTTGAGTAATATGCTATATCCATGCCCCCATCTTTCCGCATCCTTTGACAGCATTTCAGGGGTGTATTCATTTAATTCCTGCAGTGATACAATATCCGGATTCTGTTCCTCCATCCATTTCAGCCACATTTCCTTACGTTCAGGTACCTTGGTAAATCCATACCAGACATTGTATGTGATCAATTTGAAATTAGTATCACTGGTTCCAGCATCTTTTGTAGTTTGATTACAGGCTATAACGCCGCAGGCAATTATTATTATTAAACATATTCGAAGATAAAAGTGAAAAAATTTCATGGCCTTCTTTTTTAAAAAATTCAGGAAGGGCAAAAGTTAAATATTTTTTACTGCAAATTCAAAATTTGTTGTCATCGAAATTATCGAAAAGGTGTATTGATAATCAGGATTTGGTACCATCCCGCATGAAATATTTACGGTATCTACATATTTCTATCTCAGCAAAATGGTGCCTGGAGTTTAAAACCCATGACCTTAAACGTAATTTTACTTCTGAGGGGGGTGTCTCAAGACGGTATCCAAGCGATATTTTAACAATGGATAGGACATATTTTGATTAGGACAGAGATGAAATAGAATCCTATCTGTATATTATGTACGTAACCATTTATTTTGTTAATTAGAACCAAATTTAAAAACATGAGATTATTAATGAAACTGCAGGTAATTTTAAGTTTGCTTGTAATATTGAGTTGTAGTCCAACCAAAAAGAAACAACAAACTGAAAAACATCCAAATATTGTAATAATATATCTCGACGATCTGGGTTATGGAGACGTAGGTGCTTATGGTTCCATTAATTTAAAAACACCCAATATAGATAGATTGGCAGGCGGAGGTGTAAGATTCACAGATGGTTATGCTTCTTCCGCGACCTGTTCCCCGAGCCGTTATGCCCTATTAACGGGTACCTATCCCTGGAGAAACGAGCGGGCAAAGATTCTTTCCGGAACAGCTCCTTTGCTTATAGACACTGCTCAGATGACCATTCCAAAAATGCTAAAGTCGGAAGGATATCATACTGGAATCGTTGGAAAATGGCATTTAGGATTGGGGGATGGTAATGTTGATTGGAATGACCGTATTTCACCGGGCCCAAATGAGGTCGGATTTGATTACTCATACATCATGGCAGCCACCCAGGATAGGGTACCTACAGTTTATATCGTAGACGGATATGTGGTAGGTGGGGATCCAAATGATCCTATTTTGGTCAATTATCAGGAGAACTACCCTGGGGAACCTACTGGCAAGGATAATCCCGAGTTGCTTAAAATGAAATGGCACCATGGTCACAATAGCAGCATTGTTAATGGAATACCGAGGATTGGTTATATGAAGGGAGGGGATAAGGCAAAGTGGATAGATGAGGACATGGCGGATGTGTTTCTGGGCAAGGCAAAAGAATATATCCTGAATAATAAAGAGGAACCATTCTTCCTGTATTATGCTTTACAGCAGCCACATGTGCCCCGCACACCTCATGAGCGTTTCGTCGGCAGTTCCGGAATGGGACCAAGAGGTGATGTGATCGTTGAAGCCGACTGGTGTATAGGTGAACTGGTAAATACTTTGGAGCAGCAGGGATTGCTGGAAAATACTTTGATCATTCTTTCAAGTGATAATGGCCCTGTGCTTAATGACGGGTATTATGACGATGCGGTAGAGAAACTTGGAGGACACAAACCCTGGGGGCCATTACGGGGCGGGAAATACAGCTTATTTGAAGCAGGTACCCGGGTGCCTTTTATAACTTATTGGAAAGGGAAGATTCAACCGACTACTTCAAATGCTCTGGTTTCCCAGATCGATATTTTTGCTTCGCTGGCTGATCTCATTGGAAGTCAGGAAATAGCACCTGATAGTAAAAAAATGCTAGATGTATTTTTAGGAATGAGCCAAAATGGAAGGGATGAGCTGATCCTTGAAGCTACCACAAGGACAGCTTTGAGGAAAGGGAATTGGGTTATGATTCCTCCGTATAATGGACCTGCCGTGGCCACCCAAGTTAATATTGAACTAGGAAATTCAGATAAATATCAACTTTACCATTTAAAGGACGATTTGGGCGAACAGATTAATCTGGTGGAATCATATCCTCAAAAACTTCAGGAAATGAATGAAATTTTTAATTTGATATGCGGTCTTGATTCCGGAGATATCGAGCAGCTTCAATTAAAGTAGTCTTCTCACTCTCTGGTCCATCTTTGAAAAGAACCAAAATTAGTTGAAAAGGCACCAATGATAACCTCTGATCCTTTGCCAACGATGAATAACCGAGCCTCACCGTAGGAGCCATTTGATACTAAATCATAATAGATGAACCTGTTTGCATCTTCCTTTTCAATATCCTTCCATTTTATTGCACCTAATGGGAAATCTTCAACATCAGGCGTTAATACTATAGTGCCTTTCGTTTCATCCATGCTCACTTCGACTTTCATTCCATCAAGCGGTGGATTATTGCTTTTTGTACGTTCCCAAGTATCATTTAGTGGATAGTCTTCATCCTCAGGATATTGAAAGTCAATTCGCTCCCATCTTTGGAAAGATCCTGCATCCGAATCATTAAAATTGCCAATTATCAATTCATTACCATATGCTAGTATAAAGATGGACGATTCAGCATAATTTCCATCTGTAAATCTATCCTCGAATACATATTCATGCTCGGATAATTTATCAATATTTCTCCATTTAATATCCGCTTCACTATAAGATGAACTTGGACTCTTTATTATTTCTCCCTCCGTTTCATTCTCATAGACCGTAACCTGCAATCCATTTAGCGGTGTATAATTACTTTCTACTCTTTCCCAGGTTCCTATTATACTATATTCCTCAGGAATTTCCCTTTCGGAGACATTAATATATTCTGACTTTGATTCTGTATCTCTCGAGTCTGCGTTTTCAATTGTCAGAGTCACATCATACATGCCAGCATTGGTGTATTTTACTACAGGATTTTGTTCAATGGATGTTGCGGGATCACCTCCATCGAATATCCAGTTCCATGATATAGGATTACCGGCTGACTTGTCAGAAAAGTTAACTTCAATCCCTTCTTCAACGGAAGTAGAATTTGCACTAAATTCTGCATTTACCTCATTTACATTAATGGGCTCCTCATCAGAACACCCCAAAAGCTGAATGAATCCGCATAAAGCGAAGATTCTTATTAGATTTTTCATGGTTGATAGGGTTTTAGTTAATATTAGATCTCTAAATGGAGCAGATTAAATTGTGTTTTTTTTGCATTTTCAATTCAATCCAATTAAGCAATGTAAGCAATTGGGATAGTTTATCAAAGCTTTTTAAATAATTTCTCCCTAAAATATATGTTTACGCTTAAGAAAAATGAAACATAATGAATCGTCGCAAAAATTCACTTTTTATGTCTTATAGATTTCATGTATGTGCAAACAAAGTTTACAAGTCCTGAAATGAATCGTACAGCAGTGAGGTTGCAGATAACATGAGTGATGGATAACCGAACACAACAGGCACAACCTTGAGGGGGAGATTGCCAACTCCTGGAAATGTGCCTTTCAGGAAAAAAAACTGATAGGTGTTAGGTTAAATGCCCCTCATCTCCGGAAATTAATACTTTGCGAATATCCAGGGTGCCTTCAGCCATTTTTACGGAAACTTCGTTTCCTTTCAGGCTAACGGTTCCAAATCCCGAGTTTGTGGATAAAAAACTGGTGTAATCGCCTATTTTTGAATCAATATATAATGTTTTCTCAACCGCATCATATCGCAAACCTGTTAATCCCTGGATTAGGCCGTAGCTTGCAAGGGCACGCGCATACCAGCTGCCACATTCGTATTCGTTAAATGGATTTCTTACCCTGCCGTCATACCTATCCCTGCAGGTTCTTACAATATCCAATCCTTCATCGACCAATCCGGCCAGCATCAAATGAGATGCTACCTGATATTCTATTCCAGTCCAAACTTCATTACTGTATACAAAAGGTAAAGAGGGTTGTTCACCTTTCGGCCAGGAACACAGCAGCAGACCTCCTTCATCCCCCATTGCGTAAGTTGGTCTTTGTGGATTCACATGATCCGTCAGGTCATGATTCAAATTATACTTATAAATGGCATGCAGGTGACTTTTTACCTTTTCGGCGTCTACTGGATCTTCCAGGCCGCACATCCTGGCAATCCAGACACCCAATACTCCGTCAGAAATACATCCTTTTCCATATTGATATTTCGGACCTTCTTTTTCTAGAAGCGCCTTGGCTTCATCAGAATAATGCCCGCCCATTGATTTTGCAGATGATTCAATCGGATTGGGAGCATTAAGGCCATCTACTTGTATTTTCTGATAAAAATACTCTCCATCATATAATTCCTCCTCCATGAATTTTCTTCCTTTTTTGTATAGTTTCTTATAGTTCGATACATTTTCATCAATAGCTGAGCCCATTTCCGTTATGGCAAGAAGTGCGCCCAGGTAGAAACTGGTACACATTCCGTTTGGGCCCCAGAACTCAATGTCATAGGTATTATGATGCGGCTCTTCCAGCACACCATGATCCCTTGGATCCCACGTGGCAATGCAATAATCCATGCTTGCACAAACCATGGGATACATCTTCTTCAACCACTCCATATCGCCGTTAATACGCCATTCCCGGTATACTTTCATGATGCCACCTAATTGTCCGTCAGCCGCAGAATAAAAACCATGATCCGCTTGTCGTATGGGCAGGAATGCCCTGAAGGTCTGATGGCCTTCCATGCTCTGGCTTTCACAAAATTCAGTATACCGCAGGCTTCTTTCCATGGAAGGAAATAAATGAGGTATGGCCTGAGCATAATTCCATACATGCGTGCAGGATCCATGACAACAACCCCAGTTATCGCCACAGCCTTCATAATTCCAAAGCCGTCCATCATATTGCCTCATTACCGTTGGGGACTTCAATATTGTTAAATTAGCCGCCACAGCCTCAACCACTTCGTTAGGAAGCGTGCTGGCATAGAAGGATTCGGTAAATGCCATGGATTTTTTAAAAAGATCATCATAGTTTGATCCAAAATACTGGATGACCTCTTCGGCATTTTTGAACTTACTGGAATACCAGGGTTTATAATTATCACCGGAAAAATCTCTATCGTTGGGATCAAGTCCTTTGTCGGAAGGTGAATTACAACAACCTGATGCTGGATCACACTCGGTATTATTTCTTGCACCTTCATCATTTCCATATTTGAGATCAGAATCAGGAACATACCATGCCATATGAACACGGATAGTTTTCTCCTGGTTTGGATCAATTTTAAAAGGGACATAGATCGATGCCCCGGGAGCATCCTTTTCAACCAGATCCACCTGATTTAATTCCCCGCTTTTGATAGTATCCCAGATCATAGTCAGGGGATCCCACCATCCGCCACGGAACCAGCAATAATCAACCACAGTGCCAGGTTCATTGCAGGCAATTGCAAAATCGGCTTTAAGGGAAGGTTTTTCTTCAGTCCCTTTTTCTGAAAGTATAAACCCATTTTTTAGCTTATTAATTGAATTTATACCCCCATTTACGGTGAGAAAATTTTTTGAATTATAGGAAAATGTACCTTCCAGGGATTGGTTACTTTTATTTTTGAGTTGATATTCAAATCCACCAGCAGGTAAGCTTGAATTGTCGGGATCGTTAGGAATGAATGGATTCCATCCGGTGACCTTGATCTCGAGTGGGATATCCTCATCCTTTAATTGCATTATCCCAAATGGAAATCGTGCTTTAAATGTTACATCGTTAAAGCGAGGTAGTCCATAAGTATTACCACCCATTCCATTGCCAGCCCCTCTCTGTCCGAATTTTTTCCAGTCAGGAACAGGTCCTTCCAGCACTTTGGCACCTTTTTCAAGTCCTTTAATAGAAATGGCTGCAAACATACTAGGTTCATTGAACAGGTCTGGCCTGTGCCTTATAGACATATGTGAAATAGCCCCGGTACCCTCCATGCAGAACATGCCTGTTCCCATGCCTCCGATCGGGAAAGCGATGCGGTTGTTATAGGCTCCCCGGTAGGCACCATTGTAGGCTCTTTTGTTATCAAGTTGCTGTTTAGGGGAATACAGTTCTTTTGACAGGTGTTTTTTGTCTTCAGTTACCTCTGCAAAGGATACAGGAACCGCTGCAGCAGTGGCACCCACAGCTCCTACCTTTTTAAGGAATGATCTGCGATTGGATTTGTTTTTCATGGTAATGGAATTATTAAAAAATAGTAAGATTTAAAGCTATATCAAATATAAAAAATATAAGATCATTAATAAACTATTTAATAGTAGATAATGTCAGTACTGGATTTTATTAATTATGGTAATTAATCCATAGAGTTTCTAATCTATTTATAATCCTACACCAGGATCCTATCCTTTTTTTGATGGTATAATCATTTGTCATGTGAAATAGTTTTTGGAATACTGGATACCTTTCCGTAGATTGCGCGATTAAACTAAACTTTATAACTATGAAAAAACCAATTATTACCTCTTTTGTTTTACTCGCTTTCGTGAGTTTGTCGAGCCTCTATGCTCAAAATGTGATCTTCGAGGTCATGTATCTTAAACCTAATACCCAGAAACTTAAGGAGCTGAATGAAAATATGAAGGCTCATAATGAGAAGTACCATGTTGAAGCACCATACACAGCAGGTGCCTGGCAGGTGATATCGGGAGAACATACGGGACAAATTGCCTGGATTATGGGGCCATTTACTTTTGCTGACCTTGATAGCCGCCCTTCAGACGGTGGACATGATGAAGATTGGATGGGCAACGTAATGCCGTACACCCATGGAATGAAAGATGGCAATTACTGGAAGATGTGGGACGATTTTGGCTATATGCCGTCTGAAGATTTTCAGGGCAGCATCATGCGTGTAAGATACGTAAAACTTAAGCCAGGTAAATGGGATGAATACAGACATCTACTGAATACTATCCAAAAAGTGTATGATGCCAATAGCTTTAAAAGTAGCATGGGAGTATATAATAACTGGTCTAATGGTGGGGAGGCTGATGTAGCTCTCGTATGGCAATATCCGGACTGGGCTACTTTTGATGAGGATATGCAGTTTTCACAAAAATATGAAGAAGTACATGGGGATAATTCCTGGCACCAATTTATTGAGGCTATTAGAGATTACACAGAAAGTGCATGGGATGAGATGTCCCAAAGGATGGAATAATTCAGGTATTAACTTTATTTTGTATTAGGAAAAGGGCTTCCAGAGTTGGGGGCTCTTTTTTATTTAGTGATTTAGTGATTGAATGATTTGGTGTCCTGAGGTTATATATCCCATGGTCTCGTCCCGAAAAAGTTAATACTTTAGTACATCCCTTTGGGACAAGTTCAACATTTTAATTTTAATATATATTACTATCCCATCCTGACATAGGATTATTATTTCTCTTTTCTTCATGAATTTCACGGAAACCAGGATGAGAAGCAGATAGGTGTAAAATCACAATAATTAGACCGACCAGTCTACATATTTCTCTAATTTTTCCGCTTGCATTTGATTGGCATGATTTAACATTCAATAAAAATAAATGTCCCAGCAATTGATGAAATAAACATATAATCAGGAACTTTTAGACCTAAAGTTTAATTATCTATAGTAGAAGGCTATTATATTTTTGAAGACCTGGTCATGAAGATTTTTAAAAGGATACATGCCAGGCTTGCTGGATTAGTCTTTTTTAAAACTCAAACCGCCAACACCATGAAAGCTCTAAGCCGTCTGCCCATTATGTGTTTTTTGTTTTTTGGCTTATATCTAAACACCTATGCTCAAACTGATGTAAACGGTGGGGACGTAAGTGGCTTGTGGACAAAAGCCAATGCACCCTACCGGATTTATGATACTATCACCATACCCAATGATTCCACACTAACCATTGAAGCTGGAGTGACGATTGAATTTCAGGGATATCATTCTATACAGGTCCAGGGAAATTTGAGGGCAATTGGTGTCGTAACAGATAGCATTGTGTTTACAATACAGGATACTACCGGATTTTCAAATCCTAATATTCCCTCAGGAGGGTGGAATGGTGTTCGCATCATAGATACTAACCAGGAAAATGATTCATCCATATTTGAATACTGTAGATTTAAATATGGTAAGGCTGTGGCAGACGTTTGGCATCTCAATGCCGGTGGGGCCATGTGCATCATCCATTTTGATAAAGTTCGTGTTTCACATTGTCTGTTTATAAACAACTCAGCTGGTGGATTGGAAGTGCCTTCAGGTGGAGCCATTCATCTGGCCTGGTCCGATATTCAGCTAAATGATAATTTATTCACAGAAAATCAGGCGATTTCAGGAGGGGCCATTCAAATGCATGAGTCTGATCCAATATTTATTAACAATACGATATCGCACAATATCGCCAGGGAGGGTGGTGGCGTATCAATAGGTAGTTTATCAAATCCAACATTCAATGGGGATACCCTGATGAGCAACCAGGCCACACAATTTGGTGGGGGCCTCATGTGTTGGGACAAAGCAGTAATACATTTTGAAAATGTTTTTGTGCAGGGCAATACCGCCCCCTGGGGAGGAGGGGTAGGACTTGCCGGGATCAAGGCGAGCTTTTCAAACTGTGTCATACACGAGAATGTTGCTGAAAATCTTGGGGGAGGGATAGCTTCTGATTTCAGTAATGTGTCGATAACAAATAGTGAGGTCACAAACAATTCAGCAAATATGAGTGGTGGTATTCACGCCTGGTATGATACGCTGGAGATAGACCTAAGTGATATCAGTTATAACGCTGCCGATTATGGGGGAGGCATACATTCTGATTTCAGCTATCTGAAGCTTCAGAATTCCAGTTTTTCGGAAAATACCGCCATCAACGGTGGTGGAGTTCATATCTGGAATTGTGATCTCACAATAGTTGCCTGTGATTTTAATAATAACAGAGTTCAAAATGAGAGTGGTGCCATTGAATGTTATTATTCCGATACCCTTGTATATGGCAGGCCATATCAAATAGACATATTGCAAAGTCAGTTTACTGAAAATGATGCCGTATTCAGGTCAGGCGCTGTGAAAATTGAGCAGATCGATAGCGATACTTCTTTTGCAGATATTACCCTCGACAAAAACATTTTCAGTAAGAACCATGCTGAAAGAGTAGCGGGAATCCTGGTCAAAGGTAAGTTTAAAGACTTTCTCGTCACAAATTCTAGGTTTACAAATAACCTGACCGACCTTTGGAATGGTGGCGCCTCTTTCGCCCAGGGTTGTACCGGACAAATCATCAACTGTACATTTACGGATAATGTGGCTACAATGGGCAATCCTGGTGCATCAGGGGTAAGCAACGGCTCTTTTGTACATTATATTAACTGCACCTTCGCAAATAATTCTGCTGGAAGTGTGGGTGGACTTTCCACCCACCGGGATGGCAAAGCCAGCATTACGAATTGCATATTCTGGAATAATACACCAAGGCAGATCTCAGTAAGGGGCATCAGGGAAGGCGCTTTTTCTGAATTGTATGTCAACCATTGCAACATACAATATGGGACCGATTCTATTGAAGTTGATACCCTTGCGCTGCTGCATTGGGGACTGGGAAATATCGACTCAGATCCACTGTTTTATCATCCCGATAATCAGGATTATCATTTATTAGATGAAAGTCCTTGTATCGATGCCGGGGTGGATTCCATTGAGGTGAATGGACAATGGCAGGTGGCTCCAGAGGTTGATATGGAAGGGAATCAGCGACCTCAGGAAGGATCGACTCTATTGGATATCGGTGCTTATGAAAATCAGGAGGTGCTGGCTTTCCTTAGCCAATTCGAATCAGATAAGTTTTTTGTAAAGACTTATCCCAATCCTTTTAAACAATATATTTACTTTGAACTCAAATTAGGAAGAACTACACAAGTTTCCATCATAATTTATGATCTGATGGGGCATGCAGTAGCCAGCGTCATAAACAAACTACTGACGGAAGGTAAACATCAGTTCACCTGGAATGCGACAGCCAGGAAAGAAGGCCTATATATATGCCGCATTAGTCTTGAAGATGAAATCTTTTCCCAAAAGATATTTTTGACACCATAGACAGGATATTTTCGCATACTGATGAAACCTGTAAGCGGTTATAAGCCAAAAAATTTTTAGAAAAGATATGTAAAGTTTCTTTTAATCTTTCTTTTCAAATACCATTTTGTAAATCACCCCAGCGATAATAGCACCAACAATAGGGGCGACCCAGAACAGCCACAACTGCCCTAATGCCCAATCGCCAACAAATAGGGCCTGACTGGTACTCCTGGCAGGATTAACCGAAGTGTTTGTAACCGGAATACTGATCAGGTGGATAAGTGTTAAGCCAAGCCCGATAGCAATACCTGCGAAGCCCGCGGGAGCTCTTTTATCTGTTGCACCCAGAATGATCAATAAAAACATCATGGTCATGACCACCTCAGTTATTAGCGCTGCAGTTAGTCCGTAACCCCCTGGTGAGTTGGTGCCATACCCATTGGCGGCAAATCCACCCAGTTCAAAATCCGGCTTACCACTGGCTATCAAATACAGTACAGCCGCACCACCGATACCACCCAGTACCTGCGCCAAAATGTATGGTAACAATTCCTTTCCTTCAAATCTTCCACCAATCCAGAGGCCAAATGAAACCGCCGGATTGAAATGGGCTCCCGATATATGCCCGAGTCCATAGACCAGGGTCATAACGGTAAGGCCAAATGCTAAAGAAACGCCTAGAAGTCCGATGCCTACTTCGGGAAAAGCAGCAGCAAGAACGGCGCTGCCGCATCCTCCCAGAACAAGCCAGAAGGTGCCGATAAACTCAGCGGTTAGTTTTTTTTGTAAGTTCATGGTTAGTAAATTTTGTGTGTTAGATCAGGGAAGGTTAATAGATTCACCTACCCGAATTAGGATATATTATATTGTTAATATAACTATTCTTTTCTTAAAAACAGCGAAAGTAAAAAATAGACAACCATTTAAATATTGATTATAAGCAGAAAGCCATCAAATCAAAAGAGAATAATTTTGAATTCTATATAAGAATTCTTAATTTATCCGAAAGGTGTTCAACCCAAAAAAGAGACTCGAATTTTGTTAAATAAAGAGGGCCAATTTCTGATCGAAATAGTAGCTGTCTGAATATGTTGCAATCTTGAAAAACCTATTCACTAATTTAATAAACATGAATAAAGTACTACTCCCCATATTATTGCTTTTGGCATTCGGTAACCTGTCTACAGCCCAAACAGATTCCCTGGTTTTTAGAAATGGAAATTATATTGTCGGTGAAATGAAATCAATGAACCAGAATGTGGCGACGGTAAAAACACGGTACAGCGATAAGGATTTTAACATCAAATGGCATAGAATAACGGAAATTTATACTGACACATATTTTTTACTTTCCTTATCCAATGGCGACCGTTACAACGGGACCATTATAACTACGGCCCCCGGAAGGGGCATCGTACTTACTGATGAAAATGATAGTATTGGGGTAAATCTGACCGACATTGTTTTTCTTGATGATTTGGATAGGGGTTTCTGGAGCCAATTGTCTTTTTCTATTGACCTTGGCTTTGAAATGACAAGATCTAATAATTTCAAGAAATTTACCACGAGTACCAGGTTAGGATATACGGCCAAACGTTGGGGACTTGATGCATATTATAGTATACTATTTTCCAGGCAGGATGATACCGATAATATTGATCGAACTGAAGGGGGGATCAGTCATAGGTATTTTCTCCCAAAAGACTGGTATACATTGGTCTCATTAGACTTTCTGGCAAGTACGGAATTGAATCTTGATCTGAGAACAACCGCAAAAATGGGTATGGGTAAATTTTTGATCCATACGAATAAATCTTACCTGGGTCTTGCTGCAGGGGCCAACTACAACAATGAAAATTATTTCCAGGACACCACTACAGTTGAACCCACAGCGAACAGGCAAAGTATGGAGGCATTTCTGGGTGCTGAATATAATATGTTTAATGTTGGCGACCTCGATCTGCTAACGGGTCTCACTGTTTATCCCAGTTTAACTGAAAGTAGCCGTTGGCGTGTAGATTTCAAAATTGAAACAAGATATGAAATGTGGTTTGATGACGATTTCTATATAAAACTTAGCTATTCAATGAACTATGACAACCAGCCACCTGAAGGCGCAACCGATTTAGACTATGTATTCCAGACCGGATTTGGATGGAAGTGGTGACCAAACACCCCTGTGTCGATCAAATTAAATGTCGTCCAGGTTACAAAAAATCAAATAATCAGCTAAATAAGTAAGGGTACCTTATCATTAGCGTCTTTTGTTATGGATGATCAGGACTCTGTCAATATTGTGCCTTACAATTTTGCCTTTGATAAAAACGCTGGCTCAAACGTGTTGTTCTGGCGGCGTACCCTTATCCTCAAATCTGGGAATGCCGCCTGGTGATAAAGGGACCTGGCAATTCAATTTATCCTATGATCAGAATGTCCTCAAAACTTTAAAGGAAGGTTCGAATGAGTTGAATGACAATTCCCGTGAACGGGTCACCCGGTCAATTCTGGCTGAAGTAGGCTATGGATTTACCCAACGTATCGCACTTGATGTCTTCTTTTCTTATGTTTACCAGGAAAGGACGATCACGCAATTTGGTAAAACTGATTTCATTTCTACAAATGGCCTCGGTGACATGGTCCTGTTGCTAAAATATCGGCTATCTAATCCCTTAGATACCCGGCAGAACCTGATCATAGGAATTGGTCCTAAAATTCCCACGGGACGTTCAGATTTTACCAGGTCGGATGGAGTTATCTTAAATGCGGACCTTCAACCGGGTAGCGGCGCCTGGGATGCTGTTTTCTATGGATTCTATAACCGATCATTTGGTTTCAGGCCTTCCATGGGATTTTCATTTTCAGTCGTTTATAGCCTGAAAGGAGAAAATCCGAATTATTTTAACGGGCAATCCTACCAGTTTGGAGATGAAATCCTCGGACAGGTTTCTGTTGCGGATAAATTTAGTCTTGGTAAGCAAATATTCGATCTGGGATTGACATTGAGATACAGACATCAGGGATTTGATGAATTTAACAGTACCATTCTGCCAAATACAGGAGGGCGATTTCTATTTCTTACACCCGGTGCCACCTATTACTTTACGCCAAAATTATCACTGAATTTTGCATTTGACCTGCCTGTATATACACAGGTTGAAGGAACTCAATTGGCCCCGACATATCGATTCAACATAGGATTGTTTATGGTAATAAGAAGGAAATCAAAAGGGGATAAAATAAAACTTTAATTGAACGGTCATATGAAAAACTATCTTAAGCAGATTACGATAAGTATAATAACTTTATACACTTTGGCTCTCACTAATTCATGTGAAGAGACAACAGAAAGACCATCAAGTTCCCAAGGGTATATCTCATTGAAGGATTATGGATGGATAATACCACCTTCAGAGGTCTTCGATGGGGGACCAGGAAAGGATGGAATACCTGCACTGGATCACCCTGAGTTTATAACCTCAGAAGAAGCTTCCTACCTTGAAGATACTGAATTGGTATTGGGATTTAAATCTGGAGGGTCAGTCCATGCATACCCCCATGAAATACTTGATTATCATGAGAATATTAACGACGAATTGGGTGGCGTAAAAATAGCTGTAACATATTGTCCGTTAACAGGAACAGGAATAGGATGGGATAGGATTATAAATAATAAAGAAACTACTTTTGGAGTGGCAGGTCTGTTATATAATACCAACCTGATACTATATGACAGGGAGACGGATTCGAATTGGTCTCAAATGCGTCTTGATTGCGTTCAGGGTAAACTTGTTGGTATGAGGGCTGTGATGTATCAACTGGTGGAAACGAGTTGGGGAAATTGGAAGGCCATGTACCCTAACTCACTGGTAGTATCGCGGAATACAGGGCATGACCGGAATTATGATGAATTTCCGTACCGGTATTATAAGTATGATAATGATTATCTCATTTTCCCTGTCAACAATACTGATAATCGACTACCTCAGAAGGAGAGGGTC
>CAYMFU010000136.1:0-21671 GCA_964389805.1 uncultured Roseivirgaceae bacterium
CCATGAAAAGCATTAAAGGAATCCAATTTGTTATTTACCATCCCTGGCCCATGATCAACTATACCCATTTCTGCTTTAATCCTGGGTTCATCTAAAATCGTACTTCCAAATGTATTGATAGAAATAATTGGCAAATGAGAAGAGTAGTAATCCATGGGCGATATAAACCATTCAGGCGTATCCTGGTAGGTTGTAGAAGAATCCTTAATGCCTACCAACAGGAAGGGTATTGCTGACAGATCACTTGAACTTATAGAACGGTTATGAACTTGTATGGCGAGAATATTCTCCCCATTCATTAATATATTCTTTAATGTTGATGTGGGGATCTGAAATTCCAGGGGAAAACCGCCTGTATACATAGTTGCTTCCCGAGGCGAGTTGGCTTCCGTATCAAAAGCCGGATTTGTTCCTGTTATGTTTGACCTTGCTATTTCAAATCCATTAATATATCCAACAAAAGCATCGTCAAAGTCGATATAAAACAACATATCAGTTATATTGCTGGTATCGACCAGGTCGAATTTCATTCGCAGATATACAGAAATCGCCGGTTGTATCTGAGTTGAATCATCTTCATCAGCGTATCCGATCCCTCCGGGTCCGGTCGCCCATTGGCTATCATCAAAAGTTATTTCTTTCCAATCAGAAGGTGGCTCAGATGTGGCGGGACTATAATGCCATACCTGATGCGGATAAATAAGGGTTTCCCAATGATCAGTTTGATCAATCTGTGCCGATGATATTGATAAACCTAAAGAAAAAAAACCGGTTAAATAACAAAAAAATAATCTACTCAACATTTTATCTATCGCACTATTCTCTCATATCCAAAGATACAAAATTCCGGTCAACTTCTTTCCAGAGCTTATGCGTTTCCTCCCAAAGTTTAGCGCCTTCTACTTCCTCGTACACCTTGGAGTCCATTTTCTTCTTATTGAACATATGCAGGTATTCATTTGTCAAGCTATCGTAATCTTTTGATATCGCCATATATACAACTGCCTTAGCAGCCGTTTCCGGGGATTTGAAAATGATGAAGAAAATCCCTCTTAAGATCTTCCTCAACACCCATGGTGCTTCTTTTACGATATTGGTATTAACAGGGCCGGGACATATCACATGAATTCCCACATCAATTCCATTATTTGCATTCATACGGCGTGATAATTCTGTAAAATAAGTATTGGCGACCAACTTATAGTAACTGTAGTATTCCATCCCTTTAGATACTCCATATTCCAGATATTTGCCAAATTCATTATAATCTACATATGACGATCCCTGATGGGAATCAGATGATATAAACAATATTCTGGCTTCTGACACACCTTTATTGTTGGCTATTATATCATTTGGAATGGTTCCATCTTTTAACAACCGACCGGTTAATATCACATTGGAAAGGTAGTTAACAAGAAAAAGTTCTTCCAGCCCAGAACCAGTTTTGCGTGATTTTGGTAAGGCTACGCCTGCATTCAGGATGCAAATATCAATTTGCCTATTTTCCGCTTTAAGTGTATTACAGAAATTGTGAATGGTATCTACTTTACTCAGATCGAGGTACATCATTTCCACTTTATCAGAGCCACTTAGGGCTTTCACTTTTTCACCAGCTTCAGGAATCTGCCGTCGGCAAGCCATAATCACATGACCTCCCCGCCTGGCCAGATCCACGGCGAGAGCAAAACCAAGGCCGGAATTAGCACCAGTCACTAAACAAGTTTTCCCATCAATACGATCTGAATCTTTCAGCCTGTCACTGAGACTCTGCTTTCTGAATAAATCCAGAAAACCTGTGAGCGCTGCAACAATGGGATTATCAAATCTGCCTTCAGCCATATTTATTCTTTGATTTCTGTATCTAATTTATTTTTCATCATCCCCCTGACCATAGCCATATGGTCAAGATAGGCTAGCATTTCCTGGGTATTACTCTCCGGATCCATGATCCTCTTACTATACACTTCAATAACCAGTCTCTGAACATCTTCGTTTTCAGGTTCTGCTAAGAAAGCCCAGTCGGCAATATGCGTCGCCATCACAATATCACTTTTTACCATATTTCTGGCCACTGAAATCATATTAGGTATTCCACCAGCCATTTCAGTAATTACTTTTGATTGGTTCTCTATTGTAGAAGGCGACCAGTTTGATGGAATATCATCCCACCAACCGGTATATTGTCGAATGACCATTTTTGAAATGTCCTTTTCGGATACATATAAGGTTTGCAGACTTGGATGATCCTTTAACCTGTCGGGTAATACGATTGATTGAAAGATTTGATCTTTCCTCAATCCATTATTTAATCCGTCAATAGTATAAGATTCGATAAATAATAAAGTTTCAGCTAAGATTGAAAGGTTCTCTCCTATTCTTTCTTTCCCCTCTAAAACATTCCCGTGACCAGGCAATAAAACATCAGCTTTTAATCCAGCCATTTCCTGCAAAGCTATCGCCCAATCACCCACATAACGCTGCACCCTTTTTCCATTTCCCGCATTTGGTAAAAATCCCTGGTAATAATCTGCAGAAGCTAATATCTTTCTTCCAGGCATCCAAACGTATAACTGGTCGTCCGTTTCTCCTTTGTGATGTTTCAGGACAAATAGTTCATTGCCGATTTCGAGGTTCAGCGAATCATTAAAAGTGATTGTAGGCCAGATTATATCTGAATCCGTAGCCGGTAATTGCTCTAAAGGTTGGCTCATATTCTTAGCTATGGAACCACGCAGTCTCAAATATCTTTTGAACCGGTCCAGGATGTTTTCATGCGCAACAATCTGTGGTGTTTCACCAGCTTCAATAAATGCCCAGGTCCCATAACTGTGATCGACATGTCCGTGGGTATAAATGATGGTATGAACAGGCTGGTCACTAACTTTTCTGGCAGCATCGTATAAGGCAGGCCCTGCAGGCGACATTCCAGTATCAATAATGACAAGCCCCTCAACAGTTTTTACAATTACAGCATTGACAATAGGCATTCGGACAATCCAGGTATCCGGATATACTTCTTCAATTTCCGTTTTCCCTTTTATATCCTTGATAGCTTCCGGAAGCCTGGAAAACATATTTTTAGCAGCCACTATTGACATCTCTTCATTTCCAAAGGATCCGCCTTTCATAATCTGGGATATAAGCCTGGGATGCTCCATGAGAACCAGTTCGCGATCATCCAGTCCCACAATTTGGGCAACAGAACTTGTTGTGGCTTCTTTAAAGTCACCAATTTTATTTTCTATTATTCCGCTTTTATCATTCCTGCCTAAATAATATCCTGCCAGAAGAATTATTAATCCTGAAATTACAAGCAAAAAATATTTCCTAAATGAATTTGATGTCTTTTTCATTCAAATTAATAGATGATAGATTTTGGTTGCAATAATAAGGAATTTAGACATATCCTTATCAAAACCAGGGATGGTAATTAGGAATGAATTTACTTTTATGCCTGCTACCAGTTTTTCAATCCAAGAAGCTTTTCTCCAAGTTCTGTTAATTCAGCACGGTTATATTTTGTTTGCTCCCAGTTTCTTGGATCACCAGGAAATGCATATCCTTCAGGTGGAATGCGGTCTCGCCAGGAATTAATTCTCCATTCTCTCAATTCCTGATTATCTTCCTGTGCGGGTGTCATGGCTATATATTGCGCTATTCGTGGCACGCTTGAACGATTAGGACGTATTCCATGTGCCAGCATGCTATTCCAGATTAAAAGGTCCCCTGCTTTAGTTTCAATTTGTTCTACTTCAAATCCAGCTACATCCGGTTTGAAAGGATCCCTGTCCTCAGGCTGAGTTTTTACCCATTCATCAAAATGTTGGAATAATTCCGGAACACACTGGAACCCTCCGGTTTCATTTGTTGTATCGGATAAGGATAATACACCCTGAACGTTGTTATTACGGTCAGGATCAGAAGTATCGATATCCCAATGGATAAATCCTTTAAACTCATCTTTCCGAACCGGGAAATTCAGGTTACAGCGGTCGATTGATACCCATAGTTTTTCTGTTCCCCAAATATCAACGAAGATGTCATATATCTTCGGATACTGACGGTTGTCCCACATTAATGGGTTGTTGTATATCTCAACCATTCCGCTGTTGATCAGCTCTTTCATTTCCATTTCCTTTCGGGGAGGTTTGTACCATGTAGCGGGATCATCAGGATCTTTTTCTTCAAATTCCCAGATACATTCAACCATCCGGTCTATGTAATCCTTAGGTACCACATCCCGGAGGTGTACATATCCCTTATTCTGCCAATGTGCCCAATCCTCTTCCGTCAAAATCCGATGAGGTTCATTATTTTTTCTTTCGTTAAAGGAGTTTTGCCGGTAATAACCGATGCTGGCATTTCCGGGTTGTTTTTCGTATCTCATGAGTGGTCAATATTTAGATCCTAGACGGATTTAATTAATTAAAATACGCAATATTGTCCTCGCTGGAGTAATAAACATCTGGCAATATATTAAGAAATTTCTTAATCCTGAACGCTGAAAGGTTGATTATTAATCTTCTTAATGATCCTGATTTATAATTGACTATTGGAATAGGATCTGAAACAACCTTTTAAATATTCATAAAAAAAGGATTATCAAAAGCCCTTTTCTATATGAATTCAATTAGATCAGGTTACCTCTCCTGATATCGTATCTTCTATATAAATATTGATTGTAAAACTTACCGGTTTATCACTAACTGATCCTGTAACTTGTCCGTTTAATATACCCTCATTATCCTTCAGTTTCTGATTAAGTGTACTTACTGCAGTGGGATTTAGATCAACCTCTAGAATCTCTCCTCCCGGCATTATATGGTCACTGGGTGTGAATGCATTAGCACCGGAGAGATTAATACTTACACCTTCGATGAGGACTGTCCCGTCAAATACTATATCATCAGACTCAGCAAAGTAATTTGTAACTGTTATCCAAATTCGAGTTATGCTATGGCTGTCGATATATTCAAGATTATCCGCAACATCAGGGTTTATACTAGCGTCGTAAGTAAAACTCTCATTAATAAGATTATCAGGATCATCAGCTTCAACACTGACAGGAATGCTGCCACGCAGCTCAACTGGTATCTCAAAATCATCGATACCTCGAATTTCGTCAATCAAATCGCACCTGAAGAGCAGGGAAAGTAAAAGTGCAAGGGGTAGTATTCTTAGATTTTTCATATTTTTAAGGGTTTTTGTCCAATCAATATAAAAAAAGAATACAAGAAACCCAAGAAAATGGAGGGTTAAAAAAGACTTTGTTTTTAAAAAGATAGAAATTATTGTTTCGTTATTCATTTCCAGGAATCTGTGCTGAATAGAGAGGTTGGTCAACCCATCTACATCCATCCTGCTTGTTTCAAGGATGAATGCCCTTGATCATATCCTTATTTCATTTAAAAAGTATATTTTTACCTCAAATTCTGATCGTTTAAATATTATTGAATCTGTCATGTATAATAGCATTGTTCTGAAGCTTCTATATTTAATCATTTCCTTTGCGTTTTCAATTTCATTATGTTCTGCGGATGTCAGTGAAAGGTCCAAAAACGAACCAAATTTTCTTATTTTTATTGCCGATGACGCAGGCATGGATTTTGGATGCTATGGTAATCCATATATAAGAACTCCTAACATAGATAAACTTGCCGAATCCGGATTACTTTTTGAAAATACATTTCTTACTTCTCCACAGTGTAGCCCATCGCGAATCAGTATATTATCAGGGCAATATCCCCACACCACAAGAACCGAAGACCTTCACACACCTCTCCCCGAAGGAGTTAACTTTATCACTACCCACCTGAAAAAGGAAGGATATTTTACCGGTAGCAATGGTAAAACACATTGGGGCCCGAATGGGGACAGGCAATTCGACTGGTATAATAGCTCGTTTGATACTTTTCAGAATTTCATAAAGGATTCTAAAGGTAAGCCCTTTTTTTTCTGGACTGGTTTTCACGATCCACACAGGATTTATAATCCTGGAATAATTAGCCAGCCACATAATCCTGATAGTGTTGTAGTTCGCACGCATCTTGTTGATGATGACAGAACACGCAGGGATCTTGCAATGTACTATGATGAAATTTCCAGGCTGGATAGCATTGTAGGAACATATCTTGATATTCTTGATAAGGAAAAATTACTGGATGAAACCTATATTATCTTTTTAAGCGACAATGGTGCTCCCTTTCCAAGGGAAAAGGGGAGCCTGTATGATACAGGTATCAAAACACCTTTCATCGTCCTTGGCCCGGATGTTCCCGAAGGGGAAATGTACGACGGACTAATGAGTGTAATTGATCTGGCTCCTACCATACTCGACCTTGCCGAAATTGAAATTCCTGAATATATGCCAGGTATGAGCTTTTTGCCATTATTAAAAGGTGACCTGATCATATCTCCAGAATTCGTCTATAGCGAACGTAACTGGCATGACTGTGATGAACACATGCGCAGTATTCGTAGCGACCAATATAAGCTTATCTTAAATGCATACACTGAGCGACCTCATGGTACAGCGGCTGATCTTGCCAATAGCCCTTCGTGGTTCAGTCTGTTGGATTTAAAACACACTGGGGATCTAAGCAATGAACAAGCCTTGATTTTCACTGTTCCTAGACCATCTGTTGAACTCTATAATCTTAAAATGGACCCTGAGGAGTATCACAACCTGGCTTTCGATCCAAAATACCGTCAAACTGCAGAGTATTTACTTCAGGAACTACAGAAATGGATGGATAATACCGATGATTTCCCTTCTACTTTTAGGACCAGAAGAGACCATACCGACCGAATATCAGGGATCAGATATTATTTTGAGGTACCGGAACTTGAAAATGACCTGCCAAAGAAAGATTCAATACCTTAATTTTTTAATCTAATGAAAAAGGAAATAGCAAAACTTATTGAAGTATCACAGGCCTATGGAAAACAAAAAGACTATACATTAGGAGGTGGTGGCAACACATCGTTTAAAGATCAAGATCATCTATATGTTAAAGCCAGTGGTCATTCTTTAGCGACAATAAATGAAAATGGATTTGCAGTGCTTGACAGAGGAAAACTGCAGGCTATGATCCACAAAACCTATAGTGAGGATCCTCAGATACGGGAGCATGAGGTAAAGGAAGATCTGATGGCTAGCCGTATAGATCCGGAGAGTAATTTACGCCCTTCTGTTGAAACTTCCTTGCATGAGGCCATCAATTATGCCTACGTGGTGCATATGCATCCCCATATGATAAATGGGATGCTTTGTTCAAAAACTGCCGCCTCCTTTACAAGAGAGCTATTTGGTGACAAGGGAATATATGTGCCTTACACTGATCCGGGAATGATCCTCTTTATAAAAGTATTGAAATTAATCGAGGAATACAGGGAAACACATTCCGAGGATCCCAGCTATATCTTTCTACAGAATCATGGTGTATTTGTTAATGCCGATTCGATTGAAGAAATTAATGAACTGTATCAGTATATTGATAATCAGTTGATATCCGTAATCGGAAAACGTTTAAGTATTTCTGACAGAATGATTCCAGTTCAGGCTCAAAGGCAACTGAATGTATTGTATGACTATTTATCAGATAATAAGTTCATTGACAACGGGTTCAATTCATTAATAGAGCGATTCACATCCAACCAGTCTACCCTTAGTGGGATTCTAAAACCGTTTATCCCTGATCAAATTGTATACTGCAAAGCATACCCTCTTATCATCCCAAATAGTGACAAGGTAATCGATGCTATTGATCTGGGTGCGATGTTTACTGAATATAAAAAGCAGCATGGTTTTGATCCAAAAGTGATCTTGCTTGAAAAAGGGCCGTTGGTTGCAGTAGAAGATAATAAAAAATCGGCTGACCTTGTATTGGATATGTTTGAAGATGCTATGAGAATTTCTTATTATTCCGAGTTCTTTGGAGGACCCAATTTTATGAGAGATGATCAGATCGCCTTTATAGAAAATTGGGAAGTTGAACACTACCGTCAAAAAATTGCTAAAAGCGTATAGGCAATTAGTTCACCCTCATCTAATAGCGACAGGATCCCTGCATGTTCAGAGAATTCAGGATTCCTGCCAAATCAAATAATTAAAGGATTCCCCCAAATTCCATTAATCACGTTTGGCCCATTTTTGTAGCTTCAAAAAATCCACATGGATTCAAATAAATAAATGAACCAAAAAATATCCTTTAATTCTCTAATAATCAGAGGTTACTATCGTTACAATTAAAGCATTAAATGATGTAAGAATATAATTTTGTTATGTATTTAATTTTTTGAAAACCTAAGCTATCATGAAAAAATTTGTTAAACTAACTATGTTATTACTGTTCATTACCAGCATGGCCTATAGTCAAAAAGTAGCGCTGGTAACGTTTTATGTCGATAAATATATCGATTACAAGAAAGCAACCGCTGAAACCAGGTCCAGCTACCAGGAAAGAACTCTAGCAGATGATCCTAATTTTGACCTGAGACCTATTCTTGAAGAATTCTATAAGACTTTCGAAAAAGATTTTATTAAGGATTTTCCATTTGAAATTATAGATGAAAAGCACATCATTGAATCTGATCAGTACAAGGCATATTCCGGCCTGGAGGGTCTTGAAGATACGGATTCGATTGATATTTATCAGGAAAATATCAATGACAGGTTTATTGCCATTGATGGATACAATGTGTTGTTATCAGGAGGTAATATGCTCAGATCCTGGAGGACAGAAGCACACCTCTTAGAGATGTTCCCGGAAGCAGATGGTGTAATGTTCGTTTATATGCACTACCAATTCGAACCAAAGATAGCTATCGGTGGTATGGGTAATGCTGGCATGAGAGCCTTTATAAACATTGACCTGTTCAATAAGGATGCTAAAAAAGTATTCAAAATGGAAGAATATGCTACTTCAAAGAAAAGTGTACCACTTATTAACGGGGTGCCTATCATGACCTCCGAAAAGGTATTGCCACTATGCGAAAATGCAACAGAGCGACTTCTTGAAGACCTGAAAAAGGACCTTCCAAAGCTTGTGAAAAAAGTAGATAAGAAATTTTAGCGTATGATTTAGAGAAAGATCATTTTAACGCGACAATTAGAATCCTGCTTTCGGGCGGGATTTTTTTATGTAGCTTTTTTCTTCTTATTCATCCAGAATGGCACTGTTCCGAACCACAGTAATGTGCCTATCAACATGAAGTTTTTATTCTGATCCATATTAGCCTCCCCTATTAGTACTAAAAATGATGGAATTATTGTCATTGCAAGGCCTATAAAAGAAATAATAATCGTTAATGTTCGCATAGTATTATCTTAAACTTTTGTAAGATTTCGTTTTTGAAAAAGCATACTTAACATTATAAATATAGCAGCGGCAATAAACCAACCAGGAAGTCCCAGGAAGAATACCTCAACACCTAAAAACAGGTTAAGCCCCAAACCGGCGATCAAAGTAACGACCCAGGCTAATCCAGCCGACCAGTTAAATTTAATACCGGCCTTTTCAGCATAGAATTTCTGCAGGCCTAATTTCCTGATAACATAGAAATCAATAAATATTACAGCTCCCATAGGCATTAGTACAAATCCGTATATAGCTACAAAATCCAATAATTTCATTACTAACGCCGGGAAAAAGGCGGCCACACTTGTAACCAGTCCAGTAATCAAGGTTACTTTCCATCGTTTCCACTTAGGATTGATCGATTGAAAAGCCAGCCCGGCCCTGTATATGGTAGGATTAGCTGTTGTCCATCCTGCTATTACGACACAAATAGCACCTGCCAGTCCTGCGGCTTCATAAGCAATCTTTCCAGGGGCAAATTCACCTCCTGCGCCATATTTTGATAAAAAATAGGCGTATAGAATTCCTGAGGACATCCAGGCAAAATAATGCCCGACGTACATACCGGTGGCCGAAGAGAATCCATATTGCCATTTTTTAGCATACCTGAATATGGAGAGGTCAGCCATACCGATATGCATGGCCATATTGGCAAACCATGCGAAAAACATTATATGCCAGAAAGTAAACTTGCTCTGCCCCTCCAGTGGTACTCCTGTCCATATCTTTGAATTCGCAATTTCCCAGAAATTTCCTGTGGAATTAATCCCAAGTTCAGGCATTACAGCAAATGCTGCAGCAATAAATACAAGGATCATCCAGGGCGCCGCCAGATTAGCAAACCAGGAAACCTGATCATAGCCTAGTATTGCAACGATAGTGATCACCAATCCGACCAACAATACCACTAAGATCCATCCGATACTGGTTGGCAACCAGTCTGTTAGCGTTGGCATGGCGATGTCAAAAGGTATGCCTACTGCTGTAGCCGATACAGCGATCATGGATCCTGCCAGGAAACAAAACATCAGGCCGTTTACCAGATTATATATCTTTACAAGATGCTTCCCGCATATTTTTTCCAATTGAAAATACAAAGTCAATCGCTCCTTTGTAGCTATTGGAGCAGTAAGTAATCCCCAACTTAATACCGCCAACAGGTTACCAATGAACAATCCGCCGATAATTGAAGGAGCACTGGCACCATGAGCGACAAATAGCGGTCCGATAACAAATTCAGTTCCTGCCGTATGCTCCCCGGCATACATCCCAATAAAGCTTTTCAGGTTCTTAAGTTTGCTATCAGGAATCGGTTCCCGTTCAAACTCATCAATAGCGTCCAGCTTATCAATGATTATATTCTTCTTCATAGATAGAGATTAAAAAATGATTCGCTGAATATAATTAAAAATTCTGATTCGCCTCTAATTCTTTGTGATGCATTCTTGTTTGGGGGTAGTAGTTAGTGCATTTATAGAATAGAAACGGTCTTGGGCTTGGAGAACATTTGATACACGTGTTCTAAGTAGTTCACGAACACCACAACTCTGTCTCGTTCAACCATTTAAACGTACTATCAATATCACCAATCCCGCTATAATAGAGACCAAGAAAAAAGATTTGTGTTCCACCATAGGTAGCTATAACCATCGCACTCTTCAAAACCTGGAAGCTCTTTTATAATTGCTGCAGTACTCTTTTCCATGTTGGTACTAACAATCAATTTTTTAGAGCATCACAACTCGTCCCATGAATTGTTAAAATCATATTTCTTAGTTTCATGGTTATACCAGTAGGATTCTAATCTCAATCCTAAGTGGGTTTCTCTCACAAGATATTTTTCTTTCATCATAAAGTCATTCATTAACTCGTTCTCTGAAGTCGGAAAGAGTTGAAATGTCAAAAAACCTTTTAGTCCACTTAGTAGGTAATGATCGTTGATTTTTTCAATTCTTAAAGTTCTATCACCCTCAAAGAAGGTCCAGGATTCCTTTCCGTCAAGCACAAAAGAAGATCCGACCGATCTTTGGTAATCAACAGCATGGAGATAGTGTTTAACGAAATAGTAGTTTCCCGTATCCTGTGCATATATCAATTGAAAAAGGGAATCTGCCCTTGCGAGGTCTTTTTCATGAAAATATTCTAAAGCTAATTTTAATTCGGATGTTTCTTTAAAATAGACGAAAGGACCATCCCAATTATTCTGATCCTGGGTTCTTATGAAATGCTCATGTCTTAAAATTGAACCATTATTTCCAGTATGGAAAATATTAAAATACTCTGGTTGATTGGTATAATAGATGTAAGGTTTACTTCGGTACAAAGATGAATCATTGATCATGTAGAGGGTGTAAGGGATCTCCCCATCTTCATATTTGACTACTATTTGGTTGTTTTTAATGAATACTTCAATGTGACTCCTTAAACCTTCATGGAAGTAAGTGCCAATAATAGACCGTGCAAAGTTTTTGATTTTTTTACCGCCAACCCCTTTCATATACGTAATCACATTGATCATACTATCAATGCTATATAAAGAGGGCTCTTCTATTAGTGCATTTTCAAAATGCACTTTGGCCTCGTCCAGCTTGCTTTCTGACAAGCTTATGAAACCCAGTACAGATTCTGATGTTTGAACAGGAAGAAGTATGTCAATTTTTTCTATATAACCTCTTATAAGATCTGTTTTTTGGTTGAATAACCCAAGCTCCAAGAGATATACTCCGATAGCACCGTCGAACTTTTTGTTGATTTGCTCCAGCCCAAATTGAAATGCCTCTTCATATAAGTCGTGGGTTGCCAAAAATACCATATGATCCTGTGCCGCCTTTTTGTCCCCCGGATTAAACAAGATGTAATTTTCACTGGCCTTCAGGGCTTTTTTCAAATCTCCTTTTGCAGCGAAAAAATATCTTTTTACAATTAATTGATCCCTTTCTGGCAGCTTTTGCATATGATTTAATACCTGTTCAATAAGCTCTTTCTGAAGCCCCTTATCACCCCTTTGAAACACTGAAGACTTAAATAATGCCTCAACATAAGCATAGGCAAATTCGGGATCTAATTCACGAGCTTTATGGAAGTCTCCTTCACTGAAGTATCTGAAAGCTTCGACATTACCAGTGACAAACTCCGAAAAAGGCAAATCAATGTTGACGGTGAGAATAGGTTTTACCTCTTTTATTAAAAAGGCTTTCATCGTATCGGTTAGCTTAAGGAAGTCCACATCTCTAAACTCCCTGGAAGCCTGCTTATTACTTTTATTGTAGAGGTCAATTTTGACTATTAGAGTATCTGCTATTTTATCATAGGTTCCCCGAATAACAAAGTCCCCATCAGCCAATAGAGGTCTTAATTGTTCCTTTAGACTTATTTCCACATCAGAAAAATATGACATCATACCTTGATACTGATCCAAGTTGAGTCTAATGGCGTTAGGTATTCCTTTTGATAACCATCGAACGGATTCGGAACGAGTACTAATATTTTCAAAGGGATAAATGTAAACCTGCTTTACAAAATCTCCTTTCACCACTATTTTGTTCGTATTTACTCCATCTTCATTTTGATAATTAACAACCTTTGTCATGGCCCCCAGTTCTTTACCCCAAAAAGAAAATACCAAAGTAATCGTAACCACTATTACATTTAAAGGTGGAATTACCCTTCTGGTAACTCTTAGGAATTTATTCCTGTCCATGGGAATAAATAATATGGCTATTAGAGTGGGGATAAACATCAGAATCGTATATAAAAAAATCTCTGACCAGAAAGGTGAAATATTAAGCCTAACTAATATGAAGTTCAAAATCTCACGAAAAGTCAATCCAAATAATAATGTCAACAATATTATTGCGACTCCAAAATATTTTGAATCACTTAGCTTTTGCTTAATGGTTTTTCTCCTCGCATGCGGTAGACCTATACCCTGAATTGCATGAGTTCTTACAGGATAAGCTACATTCTTCAGTTTTATCTTACCAAGGTATTTAGTTTGAAAATCAAATTGACCCTGAATTGCCTTTTGAGTAGCGTCTGAAATATAAATCCCACCGGGATCTGCTATAGATTCAAGCCTTGAAGCCACGTTGACTCCGTCACCATAAACATCATCATATTGGATTGTAACATCGCCCAGGTGAATACCTATTCGTAACTTACCTTCAAGGTTGACTCTTGCTGATTCCTGGATCTTAATAGCGCAATTCACAGCATCCAAGGCACTATTAAAATAGGAAAGTGACCCATCTCCCATTTCCTTGACCCATTTACCATTGTGCTTTTCTACTAAAGGTTTTTGGATCTCCTTATTAATATGGAGCAGCTCAAGTGCCTTTTTGGAGTCATTGCCCATTAACGTAGTATACCCGACAATGTCAGTGAACATTATTGCAGCAAGTTGTCTGGTTTCAGGCATAGTAAAGCAAGATAGAGAAAATAGGGAACAATTAAAAAATCCCTCCAACCTCAGGCTTAAAAACCTTGATAAGCTACAAGAGAAAGCGTCTGATGCATTCTTGTTCTTTGTGTAATAGTTTATCAAATGAGTGCACGAAGGGTGTGTATTTTAATCATCAAGATTGAGTTAGTTAGCCTTCGTGGGACAAGCGAATGACTCAAGTATATAAGGTTTCAAGATTAAATTATTTATAATTAGCGATCAGAAGTATATCCATTCGATCTGCATCACGGGAATAGAGGATACTTTTATTATCCGGTGAAAAGCTACCATGGTGAACATGCCATTTGTCAGCCCCGTGTGTTAGTTGTTCAGGAGCGCCTATGACAGTAGGAAAACCTTTAGAACTATGAGGTGGATCAAGTTTTAATCGAAATATGTTGAAACTAAAATGGCCAACTGCTGAAGTATAGCCCAGCCATTGTCCATTAGAAGAGGCAAAAATTTCCGTTAACGGTAAATCCTGCTTAAGTATTTTTTCCTCACCAGTTTCAATATTGATTATAACTAAATCTGTTGCATTGGCTTTTTCAGTTGCATTACGATTGCAAATGATCATATTTGAATTTTGATACCAGGCGAATGTGGTTACTTGTGATATAACAGGCCGGGCACGATTACTATCTGGATCGGCTATCCATAGTGAGGTACCTCTTTCACTCCCTGCTATGTATCCAATATTTTTACCATCCGGTGACTGGATCTACCCCAATAATCCTGACGTTACATTAAACCAATATATGGATTTTTTTATGAATAAATATGTTCCAAAATTTGAAGAGAGTTTTCCAGGATTGAAGCTATATGTTGTTAAAGGAAACAGGGGTGAACATGACAATAATTTTGCATTGTTTTTTGTATATGATTCAGAAGAAACAAGAGATAAATTCTGGCCCGAAGACGATGTGTGGAGTGATTTCGGGACTGAATGTTGGGAGAAACTCGCACCAACTGTACAAGAGTTACAAAAGTTAGGAACATGGACCTCAGTTCATACAGACTGGGTTGTTCAATAGTTGCAAAACTTTACTATTCAAGTTCCTTCAGAAATGTTGGGGTTTTTTTATTTCCCTTCTTTTTCTTAACTTGAATTATCAAAGGGAATATTTGGCAATTCCCAGCTGATAGATAAGCGAAAGTCTCTAAGCTATTAGGGACTTTCTTTTTTTTATATAATTCTTTAGAACTGGGAACTTTTTATTTCTTAAATTCCTTCTTATTATATATACCCTTTTTTAAAACCCAACCATTTTTATCATGAAAATCTTATCTTATAGTCTATTCAGTTTTATTTTTTGTTTTTTAGGATTATGTGACGACGAAGAAGATTCCTGTTACTTCTAAAAAGAAAACTCATATCAGCGTTACATTTTCATTTATATAACCTAAATAAAGAACAACAATGCATCAGACGCTTTCTCTCGTAGGTTATCAAGGTTTTTAAGCCTGAGGTTGGGGGGATTTTGAAACAATAACATTTTGAATAATGCAAGGGTTTATCTTACTTTATCCTGAATTATTCCACATTTATTTTTAAACACGTATATTAAATCTTCTCAATTTCAGATTTAAGTTTATCTGCCAGTTCCCAATCCATATTGATAATGGGGTGGGAGAAAATTTCTGGAATGTTGTCTTTATACATATCTCTCAATCTTAAATCAATTTCCATGAAAAGGAGAGATTTTGTTAACCCAGTTATAAAATGAATATTATAAATGTTTATCTCTCCGTTTTTAAACTCAATTCGCCTAATATTCTGATGAAAATCAATGGATATAATAAGATGGTTTTTGAGAAGATACTCAGCAATTTCTTCAAGTTGTTTATCTGATTTAGATGCTACGACTAATTGGATCATATCAATTCAATTTATGTAAATAATAATACTATTAAATGCCTGGTAAAATGAAAGTAAACGCCAACATTTGTACTTGTATTTTACCAACGGTTTGCCAAAGGATAGGTTATATAATAATTAAAAAAAATGAAGTAACAACAAGTTATTTCATACAATATTCAACTAGTCAGGTTTTGTTCTCAGCTATCCGCCAATGCTCATCATTTTTAAAGATATAAATACGATTAATGCTTGTGATTACTGTTTAGAAATAATCATACAATTCAGAAATTACAATTATTTTAAGAAAAAAATATACCATGTATCTCATTCTTCTGATATGTAAATCACGTATAAATATGTATTATTCCGTTTCTAATTTGATTGTATTTCTCATTAAAGGAAAAAATTAGCAATGACGAATTTGAAATTGAATAATGGTAGCTACCCGTTATTTATTTTATTGTGTAATTATAAAAAAGCAAAAACCATGATATATATTTTTATAACATTATCATTTTTAATCTTAACAGGTTGCACAGGGAATAATCTTGAAAAGATAAAAAAAAGAAGTCATCCAAGCCATGCTTACAATTATGTCGATATTGATACATCAAGTCTACACTATCTAGAAACTGATTATGTACCAATATATTCAGATATTTATTATCAAAATGGTACGAAGAGATACCCTTTAACTGCAACAATCAGTCTAAGAAATATCTCATTAAGTGATTCAGTATATTTGCTCTCTGCTGTTTATTATGATTCATATGGAAATAGGTTGGAAGATTATGTTGATTCAACCTTTCTGATTTCTCCGCTTGAGTCAATTGAATTTGTTGTTGAATCAATTGAAAATATTGGTGGAGCAGGTGCTAATTTTATTATTGAGTGGGGTGCCGCAAGTTATTCAAACCAACTTTTAATACAGTCAATCATGATTGGAACATATGAACAACAAGGAATTTCATTTACGACAGAGGCTAAAGTAATTTATAGTTCCATAAGAGATTAATTTTTAGACAAATAGTGTAAATGGAATTAACAATACTAAAAGATATTGTAATAATATTTGCTTTATCTACGTTTGTCAACCTAAGTCCGAAGTATTATAGTTTAACCATTTTCGTGCTAAATCCTGAATTCGACTTAATTAGAGAACTAAACAAACTCATAATATAAAAATTGTGGGCAATAATATTTAGCTAAATGATTAGTAAATAGTGTAATTCTATAATAATGAATTATCCATATGATAATTCATGGTTTTCTCAAGCTTTTGTATAGTTTTTCAACTCGTTTTCCATTCCCAATACTCATTCAATATTTCTCCTATAACTTTATCTTCATTATCAATTACTAGGTCTTCCTTAGTGAATGACTTTGGGGGCTTCTTTTCCATGAACTTGAATATTTTATCAAGCCTTTTTGGATTCTTATTTGGATCCAAGGGGAATAGGTACACTGAACCTCCAGTAAATGCATTACTGGATTGTACTTCAACAAAATATATTTTGCCGGCTTCAATATCAGCTTCAATAAAATCTGGATAATTAGCTTTTGCAAAAAACACATGTTCACCTGCTTCGCATTCATATCGAAAATAATTTTTCCCTCGACATTTTCCAATGATCTTTTTACTATCAAAATAATAAAGATCATCAGCACCTGTAAGTGTTTTAATCACAAAATAAACAACAGCCTTGTCATCAGGTGCAGATTCAATGTTTTGGCCAAAGCAAATTACAGAGTTAACAAGAAATAACGAAATTGCTAGAATTGAGGATTTCATTTTACATTACGCTTGGTGCACTTTTATCTAGGAAACAGAAGTTCTTCAAGAATAGTTCAATTAATTTGAAATTTTTAAATTGGAATCTTTAACATCCTCTAAATAATAAGAAATTAAATATAAGTTTGTAGGTATTCATTCGTACAATACTGATTATGATAAGCCATAATGTGTATCAATGGGTTAGTGACTAATTCGATAATGACTTTTAAGGCATTTTTTACTAGAGTTGGCCACTAACAAGCAAGGCAAAGACTCGATTTTGTTGTACGAGTTAATTAAAGTGGCTAATTCTCAAATCTCTAATCCCTAGAACCATCCTCTATTGTAGACAGTCTCTCTGGCCAAACAAGAATTGCAATATTTTTAATAAAATAAATTAATATTTTATCTAATTCCTGGAATATTCAATACAGAGAAGAAATATATTTAAGATAATAGATATTCTCTTAAAAATATAGCAGTGTTTCCTTTCAAAGTAATGTGGACTGATTAAAGGCTAAAGATTAAGAGTTGTTTTATTACTGATTGATTATCTTTCCATTTAGCGATCATACTCGTAATATTTGGTAAAATAGTTCGATGATGTTTCCCAGCCTATTCCAGGGTAAACATAGTTAGTTGGTCTTTTGCCGTTTTTATTCCTATAAATGTGTAAAAAATGTTGCCCCGAATCATCTGTAGCTCGAATTGAAACATCAGGAATCCCATCTGGTTTTACTCCCAGGCTGCCAACTACATCAGCGACACGTATGGTAAATGCAGATCCATCTTCTTTACTAGGGATGTAAAAGTCTGCAATTCTCTCTGTCTCCGAAAAAATAGAAGCCGGTCTTGCAAAAATCATTTCATGAAAACCATCACCGCTCCAGTCTACGGCAAAGACGGTACTGCTGGGTTCAAAGAGACCCAAAAATCTACCATCCTGATTCATCATTATCTGCGGCTCCATATCGTTATAATGAACTTTTGAAATGAGTTGAAATTGGTCTTTTAATCCTGAATTTTTGAAAAAATAACCGCCAACGAGATACTCAAAATGATTTCCGGTAATTTCCCATTCCATGTTTCCATCAGCGTCAAAAAGGGCGAATCCTAGTCCATCACAGTAAGTTACAGAAATATACCATTTGTCATTTTGCTGAATAGGAACAATTCCATCAATATGCCCACCATACCAGAGTTTAACCGTATTCGTCTTCAATGTGCTTATTACTTCTCCTTTTGCATTTAGAACTGTCGCCCCTGCAAGTATCTCATCCTTTCCATTGTTGTTAATGTCATACGCACCAAGTCGGTGGGCTAGCAGGTAGCCTCCGGGATTTTTAGTTTTCCACATTAGATTCAGGTCTTTGTCGTAAGCCCATATGGTATGATAGGCATCTTTTAATAGCAGTTCGTGTTTCCCATTTCCATTAAGATTTGTAATAACCAAACAGTCCGATGAATTAACCTTTCCGGTAGTCACTTTCTTTTCAGTCACCTTACCGTCTTTGTCGAATGTGAATTCGTACAACCAGCCATCTGTAGCCATCAGCAATTTATGATTCTCTTTTCCTGTTTCAAGATCAAACACAGTAACTGCTGCAGATGATCCACGACCTCCCCCAATATCTGCTGGCGCTTCGTAGTCACTCTCCCATGACCATAGAATTTCTCCCCTGGTTCGCGTAATTGAATCAGCCAGTAAGCTCTGAACAACCATCGACTTTACACGGTTGATATCCACTTGTTCAACCCATACTTTCAGGGTGATGATTTCTACAATCCCATCCCCGGTAACATCTCCAGCAATTAAATAATTTCCTCCTTTTTCCATATCTAGTTTTAAAGATATGTCCGGGTGAATAGCTTTCTGATTATCCAAAGGAAATCGTTCTATATCCTTTGTGTTAATTTGAAATGAATTTTCCGATTTATTCAATTCTGTTTGAATAGATATTTTCCCGAATTGAGAACTACGTACAGTAGCGGCGATATAAGAAAATGAGAGAACTCCAATTAATAAAACACCATTCAGCATGATCAGTACATGTATTATAAAGTCCCTTTTCTTTTTATTCTTCAGTAAGATATAGCTTGTTAAAAATATGACTAAAGCTAGAATAACAACGATCGCTCTTTCCTTCAACAACCAATAGGGTAACTGAGAAAGATACATGCTTTTCAGGTTGTGATAGAGTTGAGAAAATATGATCCCGTTTAAAAAAAGTTGAAAAAGAAAGAAAACAATCACTATAAAATGGAATTTCCCGTTTCCCTTTTTCACATTGGCTAGTCTATAAACCAGGATAGAAACGGATAGTAGGAAAAAGGTTATTAGTATAGAGTAAACGATGGTAAAACCATCTTCTTTCAATCCGGTTATACCATCGATATATTGATTAACAAAATCCCATACTGAGCGAACTGAAAGCAAAAGTAACAGGACAATCAGAGCAAATTGACTAATTAATACACTAAGCCAAAACCACCTGATGCTGTTTGTATTACAATTGGATGAAGGCATTCTCTTGTGTTAATAATCATGTTTCTTTTTAGATTCCGAAGATCAACAAATAAAATATTAAAGTCCACTTTATGTTGATGGGAAACATATCTAATAAGCAAACAATTTTAAGGCTCTCTCGCCAACGATTGGCCCCGATTGTAGAAAGAAACAAGTAGCAACTCAATCATTTAGTAAGTGTATTAGCCCCTTAAATAACTGGACAGTTTTTAAAAAACAGTTTAGTAGATTAAATTTAAGGAGTTATGAGTAAACGCAGAAGTTTTACAAAGGAGCAGAAGCTTCAGATCCTCAGGGAAGCAGAAACAGAAGGAATGCTTGCCACCTGCCGCAAACATGAGATTGCCCAGAGTTTGTTTTATCGTTGGAAACATGCTTTTGAACAGAAAGGCGTGGATGGATTGCAAGGACAATATTACCGTGTTGATCCGGAAGTAAAAGCCTTACAGGAGGAAAACGAGAAGTTAAAGAAGATCATTGGGAAGCAGGCATTGGAGCTGGAGGTCAAGAATGAGCTTTTAAAAAAAACAGAACAGCTCAAAAGGCGAGGAAAATGGTAATCACAAAATACAAGGATCTTATTCCGGTAAAGTGGTTATGTTCCTGGACAGGTATGCCTGTAAGCAGTTGGTATTACAGTTCAACTGATGGCAGGGGTGGCTGTAAACCGAGCAGGTATACTTTTACCTATTCTGGCGAAAAAGTAAGTAATAAGGAGATAATATCCAGGATCAAGGAATTATTAAGGCAAGAGTATGTTTGTTACGGATATGAAAAGATAACCAGTCACTTGCGGGATGAAGGATTTTTAATAAACAAAAAGAAGGTCTATCGATTGATGAAAGAAGCTCATTTGTTGCACGCTCATACAAGGATCAGAACCAATGGCAGAAGAAGTTTTGTAAAGACACGCAAGATAGAAGCTGATTATCCAATGCAACATCTGGCAATGGATATCAAGTATGTTTACATCCATGGAGAGCGTAGGAACATTTATTTGCTATCTGTAATGGATATTTTCACTCGCAGGGTGTTGGGACATACATTGAAAAATAGCATTCGTCAACATGACGTGGTTTTGTTGCTTGATGGGATAATTGCAGACAATCATTTGAAGGGGATTACAATTCGTAATGATAATGGAAGCCAGTTTATTGCCCACAGCGTAAGGAGATATCTTCATGAGATGGGTATAAACCAGGAATTTACTCATATTGCCACTCCTGAGGAAAATGCATTTATAGAATCTTTGCATTCAACCCTGGAGAGGGAAGTCATTCGAAGGTACTGGTTTGACAACATCCATTATGCTAAATGGAAGATTTCGGATTATTATAAATTTTATAACGCAAGAAGAAAACACAGATCGCTAGGAATGAAATCCCCGGATCAGTTTTTGAATAATTATGAAAAATTAAAGCATAGACAGGAGAATAATTTTCAAATTCTTCTAAATTGAAAATTATTTTTCGTCCAGTTTATAGGGGGTCGGACCAATGATCACTTAAAAGAGTGGTCCTGGTGTGTAAAAAGGAATGGAAAATATTTAAACATTATGGAATATCTGCCGCACAAAAAAAAGTGGATAGATATTATCTCAGAAACTATTGACAAGATTAATGAACTTGAAGAGTAAATTCCTTTTGTCTATCTAATAGTTGCTTAGCAAAAGGATGGATCGGTCCAATGTCAAGGAACACTCCTCA
>CAYMFU010000137.1:0-5686 GCA_964389805.1 uncultured Roseivirgaceae bacterium
AAAAGCTCTGGGTATGGTGACTGATGCCACCTGGTCAGATTTTGATCTGGATGGAGACCTGGATCTAATTGTTGTAGGGGAATGGATGCCGGTAACGATGCTTAAAAACGAAGGGGGAGAGTTTAAGAAAGTTGATAATGCAAATAATGGACTGAATTATTCCTCCGGATGGTGGTGGTGTGTAGAATCAATGGACATAGACAATGATGGCGATCCCGATTATGTGCTTGGAAATATTGGCCATAACTATAAATTTAAGGCATCAGAACAAGCACCACTGGAAGTATATATCAATGACTTTAATGATAATGGCAAAGATGATTTTGTGATCGGATATCATCAGGATGGTAGAATATTTCCCACGGTTGACAGAACCCGGACCTTAAAATTAAACCGTTATTTAAAAAGCAGGATGCCTTCAAATGATTATTATGCCTTGCTCACATTGGAAGATATTTATGGAAAAGAAAAATTACAATCGGCTGTTAATAAGAAAATCTATACCCATTCCTCAGGTATCCTGGAAAATAAAGGTAATGGAATTTTTGAATTTAAGACGTTTGACCAACAGGCTCAAATATCCGTTACAAATTCTATCATTATTGAAGATTTTAACCGGGATGGATTTTCAGATCTTATTTTAGCTGGAAATATGTACTTATTAGAGGCCGAAACAATACGTATGGATGCTGGTATTGGTATCTTAATGTTAAATGATAAGGCCGGAAGTTTTAAGAATGTTCCATTTCAGAAAAGTGGATTATATCTGGATGGCGATATACGTGATCTGAAGGTCCTGAAAACGGCTGGAGATCCTTTAATAATTTGTTCAAAAAACAATGATTTTATAGAGTTAATTAAGTATTCATATATCCCATGAAAAGGGGCTTCAAGCTTGTTGCTTTTTGTATATTCTTATACCTCAGAATTGAACTTTTCTTAGATTCACCTCTTTACAAATAATTTCTATTCAATAAATTTTTTTTAGTAGTATGACATTTCGGATATCTGACCATAACCATTATCGTAATTCTATTTTTTATCCTTTAAATCGTTTATTGTAATTGATTTCATCAGATCAAACAAAAAAGAGTGACAGTTAAATTAAAGAATAAGAGTTAACCCGGGAAATTTCATAAAGAAATTCCAAAATTAAACCACTGAAATCCATATTTATTTTTACAACGAAATGAACAATATATTGAGAATATAGCAATATATTTATATTTTAAATGTCATGAAGACAATTATAGAAACTTTGCAATATTTTTATTTGATTATTAAAAAATAAAAAATTACCTTGAAAATGCTAAAAACCTAAAATTTAATTTTTTTAATAATTGGAATTAACTAATACCAAAATAAAATAATTTTTTACTAAAAACTAAATGCCTATGATGAACAAAATTATCTTGATTACTCAACACAAGAACTTTATTTAAAACAGACAAATAAAGTTTGTTCAATTCATTTCAATTAAGAAATTTAATTGTTTAATCTCAACACAAAAATTATGATGTTAAAATTACTAAACAGGCTAATCCTGCTTTCAAGACCACCGGTAATGGCTTTAAGTCTATTACTGGTTGTTTTATTAGCAGTGAATGCTTATGCTCAAATTACTGTAAAAGGAACGGTAACAGATAGCGAATCATATTCCGGCTTACCCGGTGTGAATGTTGTTATCAGTGGGACTGCGACTGGTACGATTACCGACGTTGATGGTAATTATACCCTGGAAGTTCCGAATGGTGAAGCTGTTCTGGTATTCAGCTCTGTTGGATATTCTACTTTTGAGACAAGGGTAGGATCCAGAAATGTAGTTGATGTTCCGATGATTGCTGAAACCACAGCACTTGATGAGATAGTTGTGGTAGGATATGGTACACAACAAAAGGTAACAGTTACCGGTGCTGTTGTGGATGTAAAAGGGGCGGAATTGGTGAAATCTCCAGCCGTTGATATGACCAACTCACTGGCAGGACGTATGGCCGGTGTTCAGGTCGTACAAAGTGATGCTGAACCTGGTCTGGATGCTGCTGAAATAAGGATCCGGGGTAGTAATACCATGGGAGATACCAGACCTTTGATCGTTATTGATGGTATTCCTGACAGAGATGGTGGATTCGGAAGGTTAAATCCACAGGATATCGAGTCCATTTCAGTTTTGAAGGATGCATCAGCTGCTATATATGGTGCACGAGCTGCTAATGGAGCCATCATAGTCACAACCAAAAGAGGTACCTCTGGCAAACCAACCGTTAATTTTGATTTTAATTATGGATGGGCACAGCCCGTTGTAATTCCTGAGATGTCAAATGCTGTCGAATATGGTAACATGATCAACGAACAGCCTATTTACAATTCCATTCCGGTAAACGAATGGGGCACTGCATGGGAAAGTATACAGCAGACAGGAGTTTATCAATCACCGACACCTGGAATTACTTCCCTGAGTGCAACATATTCTCCAGAGGATATGGCGCAATTTGCAGATGGTTCTGATCCCTGGGGACATCCGGATACAGACTGGTTTGGAGATGCTTTTCAAACATGGGCTCCCCAACAAAGGTATGATGTGCAATTATCCGGAGGCGCACAGAAAGTTCGATATTTTGCTTCAGTTGGTTACTTGAATCAGGATTCTTACTATAACAATTCTGCAACCTTTTACAAGCAATATTCAGCGAGGATGAACCTGGATGCGGATATTAGTGACTATTTTAAGATTAGTCTTGGTTTGCTGGGAAGACGTGAAGACAGGAACTTTGCCACACAGGGCAGACAAGCCATCTTCCGCATGTTGATGCGTGGACGTCCAACAGAACCTGAAATCTGGCCAACAGGCGAACCTGGCCCAGATATTGAAAACGGACAGAACCCGATTGTGGTTACTACAAATCAAACAGGATATGATCGCCAGCCAGATGATTATTTCCAGAGTAATGGAAAAATCACCATCACCCAACCCTGGGTAGATGGATTGAGTCTTGAATTAAGTGGGGCCGTTGATTATCGTTCCGGTTCCAGGAAATTATGGCAAGTACCCTGGGAATTGTATTATATGGTTGGTCGAAATCCGGATAATACCGGAATACTGGAACCATCTGTACGGTCGAGTTATTCAGACCCGCGATTACAACAGGAATATGAAAATGTTTTGAATACCAACCTTACTGCCATTTTAACCTACGATCATACTTTTGGCGATCACAGGGTGAATGCCTTATTGGGTGTTACCAAGGAACAGTTTTCAGGAAATGATTTCCTGTCCTACAGGAGAAATTATATTTCCGGAGCGGTTGACCAACTTTTTGCCGGTGGTGCAGATCTGCAAAATACCGGTGGTAGTGCTTATGAAAGGGCCCGTTTAGGATACTATGGAAGAGCTCAGTATGACTACAAACAGAAATACCTTGTAGAGTTTATTTTCAGATATGATGGTTCTTACATCTTCCCTGAAAATGATAGATTTGGATTCTTCCCTGGTATATTGGCCGGTTGGAACATCTCCAATGAGAATTTCTTCGATGTAAGCTGGATTGACTACTTGAAGGTAAGAGCTTCCTATGGTACTATGGGTAATGATGTGGTTGTATTTGATGGTGATTTGCAGGAATATGCTTTCCTTTCCACATATGATTTTGGGGAATATCCTATCAATAATGCTGTTCAAACTACACTGGTTGAAACAGTTCTGGCTAACCCGAATTTTACCTGGGAGGTAGCCAAGAATTTTAACGTAGGACTGGATGCTACATTCTTTAACAACAGCCTGGATATGACTCTGGAATATTTTATGAACAAAAGAACGAATATTCTGATACAGGAGACAGGATCAACACCGGCATCATCCGGTATTGCGGATCTTTTACCTCCGGTTAATGGTGGCCAGGTTGACAATTCAGGATTTGAATTCAGTTTACTGTATAGCAATAATAAATCAGCTGTTCGCTGGAATGTTGGAGTCAACGGAGGATATGCCAAGAACAAAGTAATCTACATGGATGAAATACCCGGAAGACCGGATTATCAGTGGCAAGAGGGGAAACCTATCGACGCATACCTGGTATATCAATCTGATGGCGTATTCAAAGATCTGGAAGAGATCGCTGCAAATCAAGTGGATTACAGTGGCGTGACTTCTGAACTCAAACCTGGTGATATGAAATTTCAGGACGTGGATGGAAATGGGATTATTGATGGAGATGACCAGGTACGAATTGACAATAGCATAGATCCAACCTGGAACTATGGAGCTACTTTTAACCTGTCCTGGAAAGGATTTGATTTCTCCTTGTTGTTACAAGGTGCTTCTGGTAATATGCTAAGGATCTATACTGAATCCGGTGATATCGGGAATTATCTAAAGTATACACACGATAACAGATGGACAATAGATAATCCAAGTAGTGAACATCCACGAATTGCAAGCCGGGGTAATACTTATTATACCGATGGCGGATATGGAGATAATACGTATTATTTATTTGATATGAATTATCTTCGTTTGAAAAACCTGGAGTTAGGTTACAGCATCCCTATGGGTAACCAAAATGTAATACAAAGGGCCAGGGTATATCTCAGAGGATTCAATGTAGCTACTATTGCTTCGCAGAAGGTCTATGATCCTGAAAGCGACAATTCGGCAGGTACATATTATCCACAGGCCAGAATTATTAGTTTAGGTGCTAGTCTAACATTCTAAAAATATATACTTATGAAAAGAAAATTAATTATACTGGGAATATTTTTAGTATCGGTATTGGTTCATGTCTCGTGTAATAAGGACTTCCTGAATACCAATCCACTGGATAAGGTTGCAAGTAGTGCGACATGGGCAGATGGGCCATTATCTGAAGCTTTTATATACAATATATATTCATACTTGTATTATGCAGGATTTCATGAGGAGGTGCTGGCATCTTTAAGCGATGAAGCCATGTTTGCTCATGGAAGGGATTTCAAGCTCACTACGGAAGGTACTGAAACGCCATCAAATATGGGGTGGTTCAATGATACCTTCCGCTGGGGTAATATGTGGGAAGCCATCCGGCAGTGCAATGTGGCACTTCAGGAACTTCCGGAATCCACATTTGATGATGACGATCTTCGGAATCGCCTGATTGGTGAGTCATATTTCATGCGTGCCTATTATTATCATCAATTGTTAAGACACTGGGGTGGTATTCCAATCATCGATGCCCCTTATGGTCTGGATGATGATTACAGTATTGCACGGAATTCATTTGCTGATTGTATTGATTTCATCGTAGCTGATCTTGATGAAGCAGCCAGCAGGCTGAATGGTGTGGATGAAACACCCGGTCGGGCAACGCGTGTTGCAGCACTGGCTCTTAAATCAAGAGTTTTATTATATGCAGCCAGTGATCTGCACGATGCAACTACAGCGCAGGCCAATTCTTCCCTGCTTGCTGGTTATGGCGATATAGATTTGATTGCTTACACTGGTGGAAGCCAGGATGCTCGATGGCAGGCTGCAAGATCTGCTGCTGAAGCTGCCTTGGCCGAAGCTACAGGATGGAAATTGGATTTAACAGCCCCTGTAAGCCCTGAGGAGGGAAAAGCAAATTATGTTTCTCTGTATACCGGCGGACAAAGTGCTGTAGGTGATGCTGGGGCAGCGGTTGAATTGTTGTTCCAAAGGACACATACAGCTCAGTAT
>CAYMFU010000138.1:0-4079 GCA_964389805.1 uncultured Roseivirgaceae bacterium
CAGAAAATCAGTGGCGGTATTAGGAGCATAAGTAACCGTTATCTCCCAATCCTGGGTGGTGAATCCATCATAAGCTGTTATTGTATAAATTACCGGATTGGTAAAATCATTAGGTGTTACACCACTTGTTTGTAATACCCCGTCAACTCTGGCAACGGCTCCGGGTGATAAGGTGAAGTAACTGATGAGGTTTGTCCGATCCGTTCCGTATGGCATTTCTAATTCCACGGTATGATTTGCCGCATCGATTATTGGATCATCCGTTTGACCCGGTATACCGAAAGAGTGAATATTTGTCACGGGAAATGGAGCAGCGGTAACATTTATCTTCCAATCCTGACGCTTACTTATATCTTCTGCAACGACCCTGTATTCAACCTCCTTTGTAAAATCATTTGGCGTTTCACCGCTCAGCTGAAGTACTCCATCAACAAAGGCTGAAGCCCCATATGACAATGCAAAAGTGGCCACAAGGTTTGTTAAATCCGTTCCATATGCTACCTCTATATAGATTTTTCGATGCTCCGTATCAATAACCGCAGGTCCTGTCTGCTCCGGAAAGCTATAAGCCAGAAAATCAGTGGCAGTGTTTGGTGCAATGTGTACGGTTACTACCCAATCCTGGGTGGTGACACCATCCTCCGCAACAACTGTATAAATAACTGGGTTTGTAAAATCATTGGCGGTGATTTCACTTTCTTGATAAACGCTATTAACATAAGCATTAGCTTTATCTGATAAAGAGAATTTTGCAATTAAACCATTGAGATTGGTACCATATTCTACCTCGATATAAATGGTACCGTTATCATTATCAATTTCTGCATCATCAGATTCTTCGGGGAAGCTGTATTTTTCTATTTCTGTCTTATCACTTTGAGCGAAGGAATCAGTTTTACTTACAATGATAAGATTGGCATAGAAAAATAATAAAAGTAAATAGTGAAAAATTTTTCTCTTTTTCATGAGATTTCTAATCGTCTATGTGAATCTTAATCCCACCATTTAAAGACTAATTAAAACAAGACTCGAATATGTATACAAAAAGCAGATGTCCGAATAATTATTTTAGGAATCATTATTAGTTGATTTTCGAAGAAAATATCTCAATTAATACATTCCTTATAACCCAAAATCATAAGCTGCACCGTTATATATTGTCTAGCGTGTTTTAAAAGACATCTTTCAGTGTGCCCTATAATAAAATTGCAAAAAAATATAGAAATAGTCAAATTTTGATGTTTTAAATTATATGTGCATTTTCAAATTAAAGTGAAGACACACCCCAAGGAGATTACTAATTAGAATAATAATCTTGAATACGGAGATATAATGATTGAATTAAAGAAAGAACTTATAGCTCCTCAGTTAAAATATCAGGATGATATTCCACATGAAGAGATAAGGAAGATAACTCGGGATAGAATGGTGGAAGATGTGAAATAGCGCAAGGAATTGTTGTATGAATATTACTGGGAGCGTAACTACCCATATACTCCTACCACTCATGCCTTGTTGACAGACCGGTATAAGTTTATCAGATACCAGGGAATTTGGGATCTGGACGAATTTTATGATATGCTGGAAGATCCTGATGAAACCAGAAATAATACGTATTACATAGTGAATGGTAGTCCTTAATATTACATTTCTGTCAATCCAGCAGGGCCCACTAAAATAAAAACTCCCACCAAATCGCGGGGGTTTTTATTGAAATGAATAATGATTGCTTTATTTTTCTGGCATATAGCCGTCGGATAAAATCATCATGAAGGCCACAACAGCGGCTTCCTCTCTTTCTGTTAGATCAAGGTTTCCAAGCTCATCGGTATTAACATTCTCCGCTACTTCCGGTTCGGGCCAATCTTCAACATCCCTGGTATTGTAGAATTGAACCACTTCCAGTAATGATTTGAAGACACCATTGTGCATGAAGGCTTTAGGGAATTCTTCACTGTTCGCTTTACCTACGTTTCGTAAGGTTGGCACTTTATGCTTACCATAATTCTCAGCAGCCATGCCTGCCCACTCAGGCCGGGTTTCAAGAAATCCTCCAAGGCCCTTGTCTATCCAGGCTGAACCTTGTGGATTAATTTGTGTGCCATCGTCCAGGTATACACTATCCATATCGTAGAAAGGATTTTCAGGATTTTTAGGAACGCCAAGGTTATCATAGGTAAAATCAGTAAATAAAGGTTCAGGATGACATTCACTGCACAAGGCTTTACCAATGAATAAATCATAACCCAAGTCTTCTTCTTCTGTAAATCTAGAATCACCTGCCATAACCATATCATACTTGGAGGAGAACTGGTTTACTTCTTCGGAACCTTCATAAGCAGCAATTGCCAAACCAATCCTGTCGAAATTTTTTTCAACATCCAAAGGTGTTTCAACACTTATTGGCTCATCCCATACCTCTTCCCACAATTTAGCATATTTTGATTTGGCCACTTGTACCAGAACGGCTTCTTTACTTGCATTGTTCTGTTCGACTGGATTCAGGAATGGTCCAAGTGCCTGATCAGCGGCAGGATTTTCAAGGCGCTCACCTGTGGCCCTGCCATCCCAGAAATTACCGCCAACGAATAATCCTTCCTCATCATTATAAAAGAATACCGGGCTTAAAGTAGCATAGGCCGCACTGGGCGGTTTCCTGTTGCCAAATCGCTGAGGAACAGCACCAGGGTATACGGCACCATGTGCATTAATTTCGGGCGTAGGTCCCGTAAACCCAACCTCTGGGACATGACAATCTGCGCAGGACATGTTGTCCGGTGAAGCAATCTTATCAAAAAAGAGGTTCTTACCCAACTCTTCCTCCGGAGTAAGATTAAAATCTGGTATACTGACTCTTGCAGATTCTAAATCCACATCGTTATCTTGAAAGAACTTACTACTTGAATAGAATATGCTTCCTGAAATAATTAAGAATGCAAATGGTAAAATAATGTTTGGCATTTTTATAGAGTAGAGTTTATATAAGAAAAAAATAAATTAAATCTGAAATATAAATCTCTTTGAGACATATATAAAAATACATTTTAATACAGTTATAAATAATTAATATATGTTAAATTTCAGTGACATATCTCTCCTTGAGTTATAATACTTCCATGTCAGAGTTCCAGGACAGGCGATGCAGTCCTTACCAACCTCAGGCACTATGAAAGCCTTTACAATGCCAACAAGTCCTATAAAGAGTAGTTAAGGGCATCTCAGACGGAATCTCAGGTGATCTAAAAGCACAGGCCATCCACCTTGCCCTTCTCAATTTTAGCATCATTGGCCTACTTTATCAATTACAGCAACCCTTGATTGAAATCAAGTGTCCTTATTTCAACTTCACATAAAAATTGAATTTCTATGATTGAATTAATATCAGTCAAATATGTTACAAGAATAATTTTCATTGCATTCTTTGCATTTTCATGTGAATCTGAAATAAAATTATCTTCAGGAATTGAAGGAAAAGTAATGCGTGGTCCTGTAAATGGCGGGCCAGAGATAATCGGACAAATAAACTACGAACCTTTCAGTGCGTTATTTCACGTAACAAAAAACTCCAACACCATAGTACGTATATTTAATACTGATGAAAATGGTGAATTCAGCATCCTGTTACCACCAGGTACTTACCATATCATTCCTGATGAATCAGCACCCATAATGATGCCTCAGGTACAATCAAAGGAAGTTGTCGTATATGAAGATTCCATTACATCGATTGTCCTTGATTTCGATACTGGCATTCGATAAAATATCCTATAAGAAAATATATGCTAATCACACCAGAATACCGTCTTCAAAAAGATATATTCAAAATTCCTGAAAATCTCCATTCTGGCTCAGATAGCATGAACATCAGCAATTATTTTATTATTTTAGTATCTGGACTTTTTGTAAAATCATGCTAAGAATTAAAATATTTTTTTTCGCATTTTTTTGTGCCGGAATAATTTCAGGCAAAGCCCAGGAAAGGCTTGAAGCCTTCCAAATGAACGAACGACTGGGACGTGGGATCAATATGGGCAATTCATTCGAGGCACCCTCGGAAATGGCCTGGGGAAATCCATGGG
>CAYMFU010000139.1:0-3709 GCA_964389805.1 uncultured Roseivirgaceae bacterium
AAATCAATTGCTATAAAAACAGAAGGAAAATATTATGAGATCAATGAATCCCAAAATGATCTGACCCGTTTAATAAATACGATTAACCAGATCGAAGGTGAGCTTAGAGATGCCAGGGTAATGGATGTGTCGGCTAATAAATACTATTATTTCCTGGCTATAGCCTTTGTACTTATAGTCTTCGATCTGATCACGAGTGTTAAACCAATAAAGGTATGAAGTACCTGATCGCATACATATTATTGTTCATCATCAGCGATGATATAAATGAGATCGCCACGATAAACAGGGTAAAAGACGAGGCAGCTAAAGCTTTTAATGATGGCGATTATCAGGAAGCCATTAAAAACTATAGCATTCTGTATGATTCACTGGGTGAAAACAACGATAAAGTCCTCCTTAACCTGTCTAATGCATACTTCAAGGCACAGGATACCTCAAATGCCCAATTTCATTATACCAAATTAACTGAATCCAAAGACAAAAGCGTTAAATCAATCGCCCATCAACAACTTGGTGTAATTGCCAATAATATGGGGAAATACGATGTGGCGCTGGACGAATTTAAAAACTCCCTCCGTGCCGATCCGGGTAATAATGATTCAAGATATAATTATGAACTATTAAAACGGTTGATGGAGGAAAATCAGCAACAGCAAAACCAGAACCAGGACCAGCAGAATAAAGATCAGCAAAACAAGGATCAGCAGGACCAGAATCAGGACCAGCAGCAACAACAGGATCAGCAGAACGAAGAAGAACAGGAACAAGAGCAACAACAAAATCAACAAAACCAGGAACAGGAAGAAGAACAACAGCAGGAACAGCAACAACAAGAGCAGCAGGAATCAGAGGAAGAAAATCAGGAAGAAGAAGCACAGCCGCAACCCCAGGATTCTGAAGAAATGGAAATCTCCGAAGAAATGGCAAAAATGATCCTTGAGGCCTTAAGGAATAATGAAATTCAATACATCCAGCAGAATAAGAAAAAGGCTAAGAAACCAAAAGATAACAGTAAACCGGATTGGTAATTGAAGTATCCGGAATTCGCTCTGTTTTTCCTGCATCAGAACAATAAAAACACTAACTTAAGGAAGCAATAATACCTATACATATGGAAGAAGTATTTATCGTTTCGACCGCCCGAACACCTATTGGCAGATATGGTGGCATGCTGGCTAATTTCACCGCTATCGACTTAGGCGCTCACGCCATTCAGGGAGCCCTTAAAAAAGCCGGTATCGGGCCTGAAAAAGTTCAGGAAGTCTTTCTTGGGAATGTAATTCCAGCCAACCTGGGACAGGCACCAGCACGTCAAACGGCCCTGAAAGCCGGAATCGGGTATAATATTCCCTGTACATTGATAAATAAGGTTTGTGCCTCCGGAATGAAATCCATTATGATAGGAGCTCAGTCCATTATGCTGGGAACCAACGATATTGTTGTTGCAGGAGGGATGGAAAGTATGTCTAATATCCCATATTATATTCCAAAAGCCCGGTTTGGATATAAATATGGCAATGCTGAATTGATCGATGGGTTGCAGAAGGATGGTTTATGGGAAGCCTATCACCAGTTCGCTATGGGAAATTGTGCCGACCATACAGCCGCGGATATGAATATATCCCGGGAAGAACAGGATGAGTTCGCAGTAGAATCATATAAAAGGGCAATTGAAGCCACAAAAAGCGGATTTCTTAAAAAGGAGATCGTGCCAGTTGAAATTCCACAGAGAAAAGGAGATCCCATTATCATGGATGAAGATGAGGAAATAAAATTCGTGAATTTTGATAAAATACCTGCACTTAAGCCTGCCTTTTCAAAGGAAGGAACCGTTACTGCTGCAAATGCCTCCACTATCAACGACGGAGCTTCAACTGTTATCCTGGCAAGTAAAAAGGCTGTTGAAGAATACAACTTATCGCCTCTGGCTAAAATCCTTGGTTTTGCTGATGCGGCCCAGGAACCAATTTGGTTCACCACTACTCCATCCCTGGCGATTCCCAAAGCTCTGCAGTTTGCAGGTATTACCCAGGATATGGTAGATTTCATTGAAATTAATGAAGCTTTCTCTGTAGTCGTACTCGCCAACAATAGACTCCTTGACCTGGATCCTGAAAAGGTTAATGTGCATGGTGGTGCGGTATCAATTGGCCACCCCATAGGATGTTCCGGAGCCCGGATAACAGGTACCCTGGCAAATACCCTTAAGGTAACAGATAAAAACATTGGAGTTGCCGGAATATGTAATGGCGGAGGTGGAGCTTCTGCCATTGTTTTAGAAAATTATTGATATTATGATTAAAATTAAATCGAAAGTCGCCTGATTCTCAATTGCCTTATTTATTTTCGAACCTAAATTGGTTTTGATGGCCCGGGTTATATTTTCCATATTCATATTGTTCACCTCTTTCCACTTTTGCCATGGACAGCAGAAAGTAATCATATATTATGATACGGTCGACCAGGTAAAGGAATCTTATATCATCCTGAACAATGATTCTTCCTTAATAGATGGGAATTATGAAATGTTTTACACCACTGGTGAGCCAGCTCTAACAGGCTCCTATGATCATGGACAGAAATCTGGTATTTTCACGGAATTTTACAGGTCAGGTGGCAAAAAAAGGGAGATCAATTTCTCTAATAACCTGAAAAATGGTGAAATGCTTGTATATGATGAATACGGCCAAATATTACAATCCGCAGAATTCAAAAATGATTCTCTTACAGGGAAGGTAAGCCAATATTACAGCAATGGCCAGATCATGAGTGAAAGTCATTTCATCAACGGTGAACTGAATGGACTGGTAATAAACTATTATCCTTCCGGAAAGACCAGTGAAGAAATCCTCTATCAGAACGGGTTGCAACAGGGGGAACATATTGAATATTATGAAAATGGCAGTCGTAAATCCGAAGCTCTGTATGATGGCGGTATGCTGGATGGCTTTTTTAAAACATACTATCCTAATGGACAGCTCAACACGGTATATCGGAATAAAAAGGGGGAAAGAAACGGGGATTTCAAGTCATATAGTCAGACTGGTGTATTGATCAAGGAAGGATTCTATAGCAATGGCAAGATCGATGGTATTGCCACTACTTATTTTGAATCCGGGAAGATCCAATCGACCAATAAATATCAGGAAGGGGTTCGCATAGGTGAAAGCCTGTATTATTATGAAAGCGGGCCCGTTAAAAAGAGAATAAAATTCTCGGATGAAGGGGCTAACCAGGAAATTTCGGAATACCATCTCAACAAAATACTGAAAGCAGAAAAATACATGACCGATGGTCTGCCGGCGAATACCTGGAAGTATTATTACGACAATAAAAAAGACAGTCTTATAGAATCCTACTCAAAAGGCAAATTAAATGGCCCCAGGCTTTTATATGATAAAAAAGGGAAACTTTTAAAAGAAGAACCCTTCGTTTATGATCAGATTTCTGGAATAGTAATGGAATATTACCCCAATGGGAACCAAAAAGGAAGCACTGTTTATAAATCCAATAAAAAACATGGTGAAATAATTTCCTATTATGAAAATGGAAGTATAGAATCCAAAGGCAAATATGCTGCGAACCGGAGGGTTGGAGAATGGATATATTATGATAAAAAAGGGAATAAAATAAAAAAGGAAACCTATGAGAATAATAAGTTAGTCAGTGAAGAAACTTTTTAAAAACTTATTCATATTTTAATAAT
>CAYMFU010000140.1:0-12110 GCA_964389805.1 uncultured Roseivirgaceae bacterium
GAGCAGCTGAACTTATTTAATTTTTTTTCTCGAAATGATAACTTCCCGTTCTTCGCGGTTAAGTTTAAGTTCCCGGTTGATCCTGTATATGGTAGGGTAGGTCATAGAGAATGCAACCAGGCATATAGTATAGTATATAATGTAAAATTGTTCGGCGGTCAGTGTTAATCCAATGAGGGCGAGTACTGTAGCACCGAGGAAAAAATAAGCCCTGTTCATAGCAGCTTTATAATAAACATTTAATTTATCCCTGATGCTCATATTTGGATCAAGAATCTTGCGAATTTTTTTTGAAAGGACTAGGCCTAACACTATCAGACACAGAATTGCTGCTAGCACAATAAACCTGAGATAGAAAGTCACATCTTCATTAAGATAATCGGGATTATAGGACCTGTTCTCTATCCTTAGAAATAAAACGATAAATCCAAGCATTGGAACCGCGATAAATGCATTAATATACAGCTGCAGTTTATTTAGAAATTCCTGACTATTTGAAAATTTTAATGCCATTATTAGGTTTTTTCCGATATCTGGATATTCCCTGCAGGATCAACAGGAAAAAAGGAATCAGGATTAATAATTACTTAACCCAGATTCCCTTTTACTATCTATATCGCTAATACGTGTTTAATATTTGTTAAGCGTTGGATACTTCTGATTTCAGCTTGTTAAGTGAATCTTTTGCATCACCAAAAAGCATCTTGGTTTTCTCTCCATAAAATAATGGATTGTCAATCCCGGCATATCCTGTTCGCATACTTCGCTTCATAACAATCACGTTTTTAGCCATCTCTACATCAATGATCGGCATGCCATATATCGGACTTCCCTCATCCTCCTTTGCAGCTGGATTGACAACATCATTGGCACCTATAACAAGAACCACATCGGTTGTCGGAAGTTCGCTATTAGACTCATCCATCTCAAGCAGTTTCTCGTAAGGCACATCGGCCTCAGCAAGAAGAACATTCATATGACCAGGCATTCTGCCTGCCACCGGGTGGATGCCATAGTATACCTGAACACCTTCTTTCTCTAGCATGGTCTCCAATTCATGACATGCATGCTGAGCCTGGGCTACAGCAAGACCATATCCTGGGACGATCAGTACTTTCTGAGAATATTTCAGCATGATAGCAGTGTCACCATGTGTGGCTTCCTTAACTACTTTTTCCCTTCCACTTTCACTTGAAAGTGTTGTCGCTCCCAGGCCTCCAATAATAACATTGATCAATGAGCGGTTCATAGCTTCACACATCAGTATGGTGAGAAAAGTCCCTGAAGCACCAACGAGAATACCTCCAACGATCATAACCTGATTGCCATAGATCAAACCGGCACCTGCAGCTCCAAGACCAGTAAAGGAATTCAAAAGGGAAATAACGACAGGCATGTCACCTCCACCAATTGGGAGTACGAAGGTTATACCATATAATATCGAAAGTAAGAGAAGTATTAATACAAAGGTATAATTCAACTCATTTTGAGACATGATATAACCGCTTAAAATAATAACACCCAGCAATAATATCCCATTAAAGATTTGCGGTACCGGCAGTTTAATGGAGTCCCTGAGGAAACCATCCAGTTTTCCATATGCCACAAAACTTCCACTGAAAGCTACACTACCAATAAAGAGAGAGAATATTATGGTAAGCACCTGTCCGCTCATAAATTCGGTTCCGGGAGGCAGTGTTTTAAATTCTGTTATAGCAATAAGCATGGTACATGCGCCTCCAAATCCATTGAATATGGAAACCATTTCGGGCATTTTGGTCATTTTGACCTTTATGGCAGCTAAGTAACCAATTATACCACCTACTACAGCGCCACTTGCTATCCAGCCATAATTATTTGGCGTGTTACCGAACGGATAAAATAGTGTAATTATTATGCCCAATATCATCCCTGCGGCGGCAATGAGGTTTCCTTTTCTGGCAGATTCAGGATGACTTAATCCTTTAAGTCCTACTATAAATAAGACAATTGCGATAAGATATAAAAAATCTAATGTTGGATCTTTCACGGTTAGTTCTTTTTCTTTTTCTTAAACATTTCCAGCATTCGGTTGGTAACAGCAAAACCACCTACAACGTTAATTGTAGCCATAGCGATACCGAAAAATCCTATGATCAGCACAAAATAATTGTCAGGTTCAGCATTTCTGATCAACCAGATGGCTCCGATAATTACCACCCCGCTAACAGCATTAGCCCCCGACATTAAGGGAGTATGTAGTACCGTGGGTACTTTAGCGATGACTTCCATGCCCAGAAAAATGGCCAGGACCAGGATGTAGATCATCACTATATTTTCGCTTATAAAATTTAATATTACGTCCATTTTACTTAGGATTTATACTTTATTTCTCCGTTATGAACAATGCAACTTGACTTGGTTATCTCATCTTCAAAGTCAAATTCAATCTGTCCTTCCTTCAGGAATATCTTTAAATAATTCATGATGTTCTTGCTATATAATTGACTGGCGTGAAGTGGTACTGTGGCAGACAGGTCTTTCAAACCAATAATGGTAACATGATGCTTTTCTACGATCTTTCCAACTTCACTCAAGGCACAGTTTCCACCGGTAATGGCAGCCAGGTCCACAATTACGGATCCGGATTTCATAGTTTTGACCATCTCCTCTGTTATCAACTCCGGAGCTGGTTTGCCACGCAGCAGCGCAGTGGTAATAATCACATCTGATTTAGCCGCATGATCGGCAATCAGTTGTTTCTGCTTTGCTTTATACTCTTCGGTTTGTTCAACCGCATATCCTCCAGCCGCTTTGTCATCTTGAGCGCCCTCAACCTCTACAAATTTAGCTCCAAGGCTATGGACCTCTTCTTTCGCCGCGAGACGGGTGTCAAAGGCTTCTACCATAGCACCTAACCTTTTGGCCGTGGCTATAGCCTGTAATCCTGCCACACCTGCTCCCAGAATCAGAACTTTGGACGGAGGAATAGTTCCAGCAGCCGTAGTGAGCATCGGAAAATATCGTGGAAGGTATTCAGCAGCCATCAGTACTGCTTTATATCCGGAAATCGACGCCATGGATGACAATATATCCATCGACTGTGCCAGGGTTATTCTTGGGATCATATCCAGACTTAAAGCCGTGATACCTGCTTCACTTAAAGTTGAGGTAATCCTTTCATCCACGAATGGTTGAAAAGAAGAAATATATACCGCTGATTTTTTCATCTTACCCAAGTCGCTCTTTTCCACTGGTGAAATAGATATGATCAGGTCAGATTTACTTAATACGTTCTCCCTTGAATCGATTTCCGCACCTTTATCCTTGTAATCCTCATCCGAATAAAAGGCTTCTTCCCCTGCAGATTTTTCTACCAGGACATTGTTTTGCACATCAATAAGTAATTTGACTGAATCAGGTATGATCGAAACCCTTTTATCATCTGGTTCCTTTAAAATACCAATTTGCATTGCTTATATATTTAAATAAAAAATTAGGTTGGCTTTCCGCCGCACAAATATATATAAATAAATAAATTATTCAATCCTTGGGCAACCATTTGGTTTTTGATGTCAAAATTGGTCTTAAGGATTTTTTGTTTATTATTTTGGTTAAAAATTCATGTTCATTGTTGGGAACAGTTTCCCGAACCAATTGGTCTCCAAAAAGTGCTTCTGCTAAAAAGTTAATTTCGATTGAACCCAACCTGTATTTTTGCCTGAATGAATATTCGAAATCATCCAGGACCCATTTAAGATAATTGATGTTGTTTACATGGTGGTTCATGTCAAGGTCACTGTAAACAACATGGTAGGAAGAGCTTTTGCCATCTGTTTTTTCTGATAAGGAAACTTTATCAAGCACTAAATCTTCCTTCAGCCTTCCGGGATTCTTTGGTAAGAGATTGTGCATCTCCCCAGGAATCCGAACGGGTTTGCGCAATTTCAAATCAATTAGCATCCAGGAAGTCCTGCAAATGCCCATAATTTCCTGTTGCTTATTCAGAATATTAAAATCACGAATGGCTATATTATCTGTCATCTCAACAGCCCATGTTTCAACAATAATTTTCTCGTTGAGCTTTGGGATCTTATATAGTTTGATGAGTTGCCTTGTAAGAACCCAGGCCAGGTTTAATTTGATCAGTTCTTCATATCCCAATCTTGCCGCACTGGCATGGTTAACAGCAGTCTCCTGTAAACAATAAGCCAATCCGTGGATGGATGCAAATCCATCCGGCGCTACCAGTGAATGGGTTATCCTGAACTTTTCTTTCCAGATAGAAATATCTTCCATAAAACTCTTAATTAGGTATTTGATCAGTCATTTCAAATTCCAGTATTCCTCCATTCATAATTTGCTCATGGGTAATGAAGAGTTCATTCAATGTTTCACCATTCAGTGTCACTGTTTTGACATATTTGTTTTCCGGGGCATCATTTTTCTTCTGGATGATAAATGAATTTAGCCCTGGCAGGTCAATTTCAAGCCTCTCAAATAAGGGTATCCCAAGATCATACCTGCCATTAGCTGGATTAACAGGATAAAATCCAAGGGCATTGAATATATACCATGCAGACATCTGACCACAATCTTCATTGCCACAAAGACCGGCAGGATCATCACCATACAAGGTGTTCATGATCTCAGTTATTTTTTCCTGGGTCTTCCAGGGTTTATTTATATAATTGTACAGATAAACAATATGATGGCTTGGTTCATTGCCATGGACATATTGCCCGATCATTCCACTAACATCAAGAGCAGCCTCACTTCCCATATCAGATCCTATAATGAATAAAGAATCAAGTTTTTTCTCGAAAATTTCCGGTCCACCCATCATCTGGATCAGTTCAGGAATAGCATGTGGTACATACCAGGTATATTGCCAGGCATTCCCTTCGGTATAATCATTTCTATATTTTGTATCTAATGGGTCAAATGGTTCTTTCCATTGCCCATTTGCCATCTTAGCCCGCATAAAAAGCGTGTTTCTGTCAAAAACATTCTTATAATACCCTGCTCTTTCCATAAAATAATAATGTTCATCCATCTGGTTAAGGTCCTTCGCCATTTGGGCAATACACCAGTCATCAAAGGCATATTCAAGGGTTTTTGATACCGTGTTGTTCAAGGTATCGGCGGGAATATATCCATATTCTATATATAAAGGCGTTTCCCTTGTATTTTGAAAAGCGCTGGCCTTCATAGCAGCGTACAAGGAATCAGGAGGCAGGTCAGGAAGCAATCCTTTTTTATAGGCATCGTATATTACAGGTACGGCATGGTATCCGATCATTGTACCCGTTTCATTTCCCCATAGCGACCAGACTGGTAGTTGGCCAGTATCCCTGTAATGCGCCAGCATTGACCGTATGAAATTCTGAACACGTTCCTTTTGAATGATGGTATACAGTGGATGGGCTGCACGATAGGTATCCCATAATGAAAAAGTATGATAATTTGTGAATGCAGTATCGGTATAAATAAGATCATCCGGTGAGCGGTATTCGAAAGTGTTGTTTTCAATGCTGTCGCTGAATACGTTCGGGGATAACATACTATGGTATAAGGCTGTATAGAAAGTCCTGAGTAATTTCTGGCTTTCGGAAGTGATCTTGATCTTGTTTAATGCTTTATTCCATGCATCTTGTGTTTTTCCTCTGGCTGAGTTAAAATTCCAATCTGGTAATTCATGGTTTATATTGATCAGTGCATTTTCTTCGCTTACTGCAGAAATCCCTACTTTGAGCATCAACTGATTATCAGCATCAGGTATGAATCTGATAATTCCTTTTACGTGTTGCCCTTCGATTGAAGTGGATGCATCAAAATAAATACTGTCTGATGATATCAGGTCATAAGATATCAATGGCTTTGAAAACCGGATAGCGAAAAAAGTTTTTTGATTTTTAGCCCACCCGGTAGAGTAGCGAAATCCTGTGACCAGGGTGTCACTGATAATTTTAATATGTGAAGATGTCACACTGTCTGTGTTCACTCCTAATCCAAGGTCTATCAGTACTGAGCAGGTGTCTCGAGAAGGAAAGGAATATTTATGAAAGCCTGCCCGCCTGGATGCTGTTAATTCTACCTTTATCTGCGGCTCATCTAACAGGACTGAATAATATCCAGCAGATGCTGATTCATTTTCATGTGAATATGTAGCATAATGAGACTCAAACGTCATTGGAAGGGTATCAATGGGATTATGGTGAACCGCCTGGGCGGCCGGCAATATCAGTACATCAAGCATGTCGCCGACTCCGGTTCCACTTAGATGGGTATGGCTGAATCCTACAATACGGTTGGCAGAATAATGATAACCGCTAACCCAATCCCATCCGCTTATCCCATTATCCGGGCTGACCTGAACCAGGCCAAAGGGCATTGTTGCGCCAGGATACGTATGGCCATGCCCATCAGTTCCAATCATGGGATCAACGTACTGCAAATAATCGAATATCTGGTTCTCATTCTGCACTCTTTTCTCACAAGAGTTCAGGGATAGGAACAAAGGAATTGCGAATATCAATAAGAAGACGTTTTTAATACTCATATGCCTGGTGTAAAAAATTATATCATCAATTTAAAATACTAAATGGTTTATTCAAAATAATTGTAAATAATGCGGTAAATCATCTGAAAATCTTAGTGATTATTTAAATTCTGCAGTTACAGGCATATGATCAGAAGGGTATCTTCCCTCAGAATGGTAATTAATGACTTCTGAAGAAAGAGGCTCTATATTACCCATGAAAAAAATATAATCCAACCTTTTACCCGTACCTGGATTATGCTCATTCCACCCATAAAATGTCATATCTTTTTCTTCCGGATTCTGGTTGATGGTTCTGTACGCATCTTTTAATGGCAAAATTTTATTATCTGTTAAATAGGTTATGGGAGGTTGATCTTCTCCTGCATTGAGATCACCAAGGAGTATGGCGCTGAGACCGTCTGTCATGTTCTTCAGGTGTTCTATGATTACCATGGAGCTGTGATACCTGGCATCCGCGGACCTGTGGTCGTAATGTGTATTGACTATGAAGATCTGTTGTTTACCAGCTTTATGTTCAAATTTTCCCCAGGTAAAGATCCTTGGAAGGGAAGTTTTCCATGATTTCGATCCGGGTATTTCAGGAGTCTCTGATAGCCACATCGTCTTTCCCTCGATCAGTTTCCATCTTGAAGAATTATAGAGTATTGGTGAAGCTTCGCCTTTTGTTGGGTCTACTTCACGGGTAAGGCCGATATATTGATAATCTTCACATTGCTCCAGGATCTCATCGATCTGGAAGACCAGGGCCTCCTGCATCCCGATGAAATCAGATTGACTTTCCTTGATAACTTGGAAAACCAGATCCTTTCTAAACTCCCAGGAATTTTCTCCATCGTTTGCTGATCCATAGCGTATGTTGAAAGTCATTGCTTTGATGGTATCCTGATTACTTTCCATATTAGGGAATAAAAAGATAAGGTTAATAATTAATAAAAGTATCTGTATCATTTCTTGATTTTTAAAATATCCAGCATATCCTTAATTGTAAGAGCTTCCTTTTCTATGTTATTTTTTTTGACCTGCCATATAAATTCCTTGTCATTTTTCCGGATATGGATTGAAACATCAGACTTCTCGTTTGATATCGTCCATCCTTTCCTGTTCAAGGCATTCTGAGTAAGGAAATAGACAGATCTCTCACCGGTCAGAGAACACAATTTATCTGTTGTGTTCTTAATCTTGAATCTGCCATGAAGATCGTCAAAATGTATGGCATCATGATGTATCATTTTGTTGAATGAACCATTGATGATCAGATCTTCTGGTGTTCCGATAACCATCCTGTCATTTTTATAAGCCATCCATATGAAATCCGCTATTTGTAAGCTGAGTTCGAGTTCATGGGTAGCCATCAAAATGGATTTTCCAGTATTAGAAGCAAGGTCTTTTAAAAGTTTCAGGATTATAATCTTATTGACAAGATCAAGGTGTGCGGTTGGTTCATCAAGAATGATCATATCACTATCCTGGGCCAGGGCTCTTGCAATAAGTGTTTTCTGAAACTGACCATCACTCAACTCACTTATCAATTGATCTTCGAGGTATTGTGTGCCTGTAATCTCCAGCGCCCATTCAATTTTCTTTTGATCTTCCTGTCTGAGATTGCCTAACCAGTTTGTATATGGGTATCTTCCAAGCGCTACCAATTCCCTGACCGATAGGTTCCCGGCATAGATCCTGTCAGTTAATACAAGGCTGATCGTTTTTGCCAGTTCCAGGGAGGATATATCATGCAAAGATCTGCCGGCAATTAACACATCACCTGACAAGGGATGCTGAACACCAGAGATAGTACGCAGCAAGGTTGATTTTCCTACCCCATTTTCTCCTACAAGGCAAACCAATTCTCCTTTATGTAGCCCGGCATTCAGGTTTTCCAGTATCCTGAGCAGGTGATTGCCCTTGTGATATCCGATGGTTAGATTCTGCAATTCGATGGCCATATGGTCTGTTTTGACCGTCATTTAGCGAAAGTCTTGCTGAAGTTTTTTCGTTTTACAACCAGCCAGATAACCAATGGTGCACCGAATACAGATGTTACTGCATTGATCGGCAAGGTATATTCGCGGCCGGGTATCTGGGCAATAATATCACATATAAGCATAAGAATTGCCCCGCAAAGCACAACCATAGGAAATAATATTTTGTGGTTCGATGTGTTAAAGATCAAACGGGTTATATGGGGTATGGCAATTCCGATAAATGCAATAGGTCCGCAAAATGCTGTAATGGTTCCTGCCAAAAGAGCAGTTGCAATAATGATGAGCAATCTGGTATTGTTGATGTTCAGGCCCATACTTCTTGCATAATTATCTCCCAGGAGCAGGGCATTTAGTTTTTTGGAAAGCATGAATGCTGCTAGTAATGTAAACAAAACAATAGGTATGAAAATCTGTAATTCCTGCCAGGTTACTCCCCCCAGACTGCCAAATGTCCATACAAGATATGCCTGAATACTTTCAGCCTTACTAAAAAACTGTAAAACAGTTACAATTGCACTCGTCGCACTCCCAAACATGAGTCCAATGATCAGCAATGACATGTTGTCTTGTACCTTCAGGGATGCCAGTATGACTACTAAGAGTACAAGAATGGCCCCCAGGCTGGCTGAGATGGTCAGGATCCAACTGCCACCGATACCCATTTGGGTCAGGCTGAAACCGAAAGTCATTCCCGCAAGTATGGCTATGGCTACACCGAGACTGGCCCCGGAACTGATGCCCAGTACAAACGGACCTGCCAACGGATTTCGAAACAAAGTCTGCATGAGCAGGCCGCTTATTCCCAGGCCACTTCCAACAAGTATGGCAGTTATGGCTTTTGGTAATCTGAACTGTATAATAATATTCTGCCATCCTTCATTTTCAATGGATTGACCCATTAAAGTGGCTAAGATCTTTTGAAATGGGATATAGACTGAACCAAGTGATATATTCATTATGGCCAGAATGACCAGCAAGCCAAGAAGTAACAGTATAATGCCAGAAAGTCGATTACTCATTGACATGAATCTAATACAATTTTTTATAAAAGTAGAATTGATGAGCCACCATTTCTTCAGGGTGAAAGATTTTGGCAAGATCTTTTAAAATGATATCAGGCCTGGCATAACCCAATTCAAAATAAGCGTTACCTCCCTGGTCGCTTACACGTGCAGAATAGTTGAATATATTACCAGTTTTGAAAGCTTTGAAGTCTCGGTATCTGATATCCGCCTGTTCTATTTCCAAGAGTGAATTGTATGTTGCTGTTCCAACCCAGAAATCTGCAGTACCTGCCTTTTCGTAAACCGATTCGAAACTTAGCTGAAGAATGTTCCCGGAGTTATTGTCCGACCATATATAATTGCCACCTGCATCATTGAAAAACCGGGTGCCATAGTGTTTCCCCCCAGGCATAAACCAGGTATCGCCATAAACCACACCTGTAAATACCCCCGGACGTCTATCCATATTATCCATTCTGGCCTTGGTCTCGAGGTATGCTTTCTCTACTTCATTGAATATAGAATCTGCTTCCAGGTCTTTATCAAAAAAAGCAGCAATAAATTTTATCCATTCAGCTCTTCCCAGAGGATGATCTTCCAGATAATCTGCGTTTAAAACCATTGGGACTCCTGACAATTCAATTTTCCGGATCATTGACAGTTCGTTCCCCATGGTGAAGGCAAATACGAGATCCGGATTAAGCTCAAGAAGTGATTCGAAATTGATTTCATTCGATGGTCCAAGGTCTTTGATCTTGCCTTTTTTTGCCATATCCTGGATTTTTTCACTGTAGATATAATCGATCGTAGGGAAACCGCTTAACCGGGATTCCTCATTGATCATTTCCAAAAATGGTAGATGTGTTGTGGAAAAGCATACTACATTTTCAACAGGCTGTCTGATCAGGCCAACATCAGCATTTTCATTAAATGTGTCCATGACAGATTTATCGCTGGTGATAATATAAACTAACGTATCAGGCGCACTGGGCCAGGGTTCATTTACTTCGACCAATTTATAGGACTCAAAATAGGTAATGTTAAACCGTTTTGCGTATTTGATCTCCGTAAGTGCCTGAATTTGTTCGTCTTTATCTCCTATGTAATGGTGTGCTTTTTTATTTTCTGAGCAACCAAAAATCAATAGAAGAATTAATATGGCATATGAACTGTGAAAGTTTTTCATCGGGATAATCATCATGCAAGTTTAATAAAATTGTGTCATTCTGTATGGGAAAAATAAGAAAGCTGTAATCTGATGTGGTCGAAAATAAAAATCCGCATTAGATTTCCTAAGAGATTTTACTTCACTACCTTTGCTATACTACGGTTCCAAGCTGTTTCAACAGAAATGGATTAAAAGGGAATCCGGTGCATCCTGGGAAGCCAGGTAAGTCCGGAGCTGTCCCCGCAACTGTAAGCTGTAAGTGGTTTTCCAAACCTCTAGCCACTGTCCCGGTAATCGGGGTGGGAAGGCAAGGAAAACTAAGCAAGCCAGGAGACCTGCCGTAAAGTACTTTCAAAGCTTCGGGTGAAAGGCTGGGACGCTTAGCATACGGTTTTTGCTAAACCATCTCAAATCTTACTCCTTGAACGTTTTGGATTAATCTACTTTGTAGGATTTAATTCAACATAATGTTGTTCAGGCGATTGGTTATATTATTTTTTGTTTTTTTGGTTTTTCCATCATTCGCGGAGGATCTGTCAATCGACGATTGTCTGCATTTTGAAGATGGTCTGCCGATTGAGGATGACTTACCTATCGAGGATGACCTGGAAAGCGATACAATCCGCATGAAAGGCCTCACCATTCATGGGGAGTATTTCGAGAAGTTCAGCCCGGGCAGCAGCATACACCATACGGATTCAGTTGATAAAGCTGCATTCCAGGCCTATAATCTTAACGATATTATCAGTTTTAAAAATCCCATTTATTTCAAATCCTATGGAAACGGGATGTTATCTTCCATATCTTTTCGCGGTACGGGAGCAAGTCATACAGCAGTTTTGTGGAATGGCATAAACGTGAATCAACCAACCATCGGCCAGTCTGATTTCTCACTATTCCCTGTATTGGCTTTTAATGATGTAAGGATTGTTTATGGATCTTCAAGTTCAAAATTTGGATCTGATGCCATTGGCGGAGGTATTTTGCTGGAATCATCTGCTGATTGGAATAAAGCTCTGAGTGGTAATATTAGTCAATATGCTGGCAGTTTTAATAATTTCATGACGACGATTAATGTTCAGGGTAAGGTTGGGAAGGAAGTATATCTTACCAGTAAGTTCTACAGACATCAGAATAAAAATGACTTCAAATATCAAAATATTACCAAAGCCGGGCAACCTGTAGAAAAGCAACAAAATGCTTCAATTTTCCAATATGGAATTTTACAGGATGTATTTATTAATACCTCTTCAAGATCTCAGCTGGCGATAAAGGGATGGTTTAATTTTTCTGACCGGGAAGTTCAACCCACTATGGTTAATGAAGATGCCGATGACACCCAAAAAGACAAGAGCCTCAGGCTGGTAACCGATTATGGTATTCAATCCGGGATCGGATATTTTGAGCTGAAA
>CAYMFU010000141.1:0-4809 GCA_964389805.1 uncultured Roseivirgaceae bacterium
TATGAAGGTGAAGACATGTCAGTCTCAGTATATACAAGTTGTGATTCAGTTATTCTGGAAGTAAACGGGGATAGAGCTGGCATGGTAGATTTAAAGGACTCTGTAAGGCTTAAAACCAAAACTAACATTTTATATCAGCCAGGGGAATTAATGGCTAAGGGATATAAAAATGGATCCTTGGTCGAAACACGTTCAATTAGAACTACCGGTAAAGCACATTCTATAAGGCTTGCAGCTGATCGAATGCAAATTGGAGCTGACCGCAATGATTTGGCTTACATCAGTGTTGAGGTAGTTGATGAGTTTGGACTCCGTATTCCTGATATTGAAGTACCCATTGAGTTTCAAATTGAAGGTAATGGGGAATTAGCCGGCGTAGGTAACGGAAACCCAAAGGATATAAAAAGCTTTCAACAACCTGAATGCACAACCTTCCGGGGCAGATGTTTGTTAATTGTACGTCCGAAATCTACAGAAAATGGAGAAATCAGGATAATCACAAAATCAAATGACCTGATCGAAGCAGAAATTGCAGTTCTTGTACAGAAATAGAATAATAACCTAAGTTTTCAAATGAAATACATCTAAACACTTTACCATGATCAAAAAGGTTTTCAAGATCCTGGGGATTACAATAGTCTTCGTTTTAATAGCCGTTGCCTTGCTCGTAGCATTTTTCTGGCTGAAGGTTAAGTATGGGACCGAAATAACAGAGATTCAAGCATTCGAGCGGACAGAAGCATATATATGGAATAAGGTGAATCTGGGTGATTCCTGCCAATGCAGTGATGGTTCTGATTATTGGATTTATACTAAAAAAGGCAATTCTGATAATTTAATAATACATTTTCAGGGAGGCGGGGCTTGCTGGGATGATGCTTCATGCACTTCACCCTTGATCTTAAATCCTAAAACAGGATTTTATTTCTCAAAAATAAATGAATGGATGTTTAAGGCAGTCTTCAGCCACGGAATACTTGAAAATGATTTGGATATAAATCCTTTCAAGGATTGGAATATTGTATTTATTCCATATTGTACTGGTGATCTTCATATTGGTGATACTGAAAACACTTACACTGATGAAGATGGCAATATGAAAACTGTTAAACATAATGGCAAGATCAATGTAATAAAAGCATTGGAATGGGTGGCAGTAAATTTCACAGAACCTGAAAAAGTGTTAATTTCGGGTGAAAGTGCTGGCGGCTTTGGCAATATTTTCTGGTCCTCCCATATCGTTGAAATATTTCCTGGATCCAGATTTTATCAATTATCAGATTGTTCTTTTCTGAATTCAGAAGTATTAATTGATGCTGTAGAACTATGGAACGCCGATTGCGAAGAGACTTTTGGTTTTTCTGCTGAAGTAGATTTGATTAACGGTGCTTTACACTACACTTCGGTTAAGTTGGAATCTCTTGATATAAAATTCTTTCAATCAAACTCTTTGTTTGATGAAATTTTAGTTCACTTTGAGGCTGAAGTTAATAAACATGATATTAGTAATGATGATTACATCCATAAGTGGTCAAATGAAATGCTAACCTCAGTGAAGAAAAATTCATATTCCATTGATAATTATTATTATTATATTACCGATTGGAATCAAAAGAAAAATGGACAAACTCCACATACATTTTTATTATTTACACCATTTTATAACTGCATTGAAGATGATGTATTATATAAGGATTGGCTGGGAGATGCCATAATCGAAGATCAACCTTATTCTGTTGGTTCATCTTTTTTAAAATGAAAAGTAAAAAATAAAATTCAGGGAATAATTATTCAATAATCATGAGACAATTTTTCATAATTGCATTATTTCTTATTACATCCTGCACTTCAAATATGCAGGTTGAAGAGAATCTTGAAGGCGAAAATGGCCAGGCTCCCTTTATATGGGAAAATGCTACGGTCTATTTCATGCTGACTGACAGGTTTAATAATGGAGATCCAACAAATGATACACCTCTTGGACGTAAACAGGACGGTGGGCCATTGAGAAGTTTCATGGGAGGAGACCTTAAGGGTATTACCATGAAAATTAAAGACGGATATTTTAGTGATCTTGGAGTTAACGTATTATGGATAACGCCACCAATTGAACAAATTCATGGATTTACAGATGAAGGATGGGGAAAAACTTATGGTTATCATGGGTATTGGGCCCGGGATTGGACCAATATTGATCCGAACTATGGGACTATGGATGAGTTAAAAGATATGGTTAATACGGCACATAAGCATGGAATACGCGTTCTTCTTGATGTGGTTCTGAACCATACGGGTCCGGTTACTCCTACAGATAGCCAATGGCCGGATGATTGGGTACGCGTCGAGCCAGTTTGCACACATGATAGCTATGAGCATGCAGTACCCTGTGCTTTGGTGCTAAATCTGCCGGATATAAAAACGGAATCAACTATAGAAGTTGATGTACCAGCATTTTTAAAGGATAAATGGAAAGAAGAAGGGCGTTTAGATACAGAAACTAAAGAATTGGAAGCGTTTTTTAGCAGGACCGGATATCCCAGATTACCGAAATACTATATAATAAAATGGCTTATAGATTATGTTCGTGAAATGGGTATTGACGGTTTCCGTGTAGATACGGCAAAGCATCTGGAAGCTTATATCTGGGGAGAACTGTATAGGGAAGCGGTTCAGGCATTAAATGATTGGAGATCAGAAAATACAGAGAATAAATTGGGCGATCTTGATTTCTATATGGTGGGTGAAGTTTATGGTTATGGTATTCAGGGAGAGTTTTATTATGATTATGGGGATTCAGTAGTAAATTTCTTTGATAATGATTTTAAGGCACTTATTAACTTTTCATTTAAAGTTGATGCGGAGAAAGATCCTGAAGACATTTTCAGTGAATACTCACGAATACTGAATGGTCCCTTATCAGATTATAGTGTTATGAATTATATTTCCTCACATGATGATGGGGGTCCATTTGATCTGAATCGGGAAAGAGTATTCGAATCTGCTACGAAATTGATGCTCACTCCTGGTGCTGTTCAGATATATTATGGGGATGAACTGGCGCGGACCCTCACAGCCGAAGGGACTAAAGGTGATGCACACCTCAGATCTTTCATGAATTGGGAGGATCTCGTAAATAATACGGAAAAAAATGGATACAAAATACCCGAGGTACTTGATCACTGGCAGAGACTAGGACGTTTCAGGAATGAACACCCGGCAGTAGGCGCAGGTATACATGAAATGATAAGTAGGAAACCATATTTATTTACCCGTAAATTAAGCAGGCATGGAATAAAAGATGAGGTAATGGTCTGTATAGGCAATCCTGATCAACCGCTGAATGTAAAGAATCTTTTTGAGGATGGAACTGTGCTTAAGGATTATTTTTCCAATGAGACATACAGAGTTAATAATGGTCAGATTGATCTTCCACTCAACCAGGAGTTGTACTTATTGGGCAAACCACTCTGAATAGCAGGTTCATGAATTCATTAAAATATCTTTTTTATATAGCAAGTCTGTTTCTTTTAATCGCTTGCACTGAGAGCAAACGTGAGAAGAAAGAACCCGGAAATAAAACTGGCGAGATTGAAAATAAATCAAAGCCCAGGGGGCCGCAGAAGAAGATCATTGTTTATGGCAGTATGGAATGCAATCATTGTCATGAATTCAGGAGAAAGCTGGAATCTAAAGGGATATCCTATGAATTCAGGGATGTAGATAATAATGATGTTTATTTTATTGAGCTTCAGGACCTTATGCGGTCAATCAACTACAAAGGATATGTAAATTACCCTGTGATCGATATTGAAGGGGAAGTATATGTAGATCCGGATTTCGGGGAGGTGGAAAATAAAATGTTTTCAGGTATTGAAAAATAAATCCTGTTAAGGTTTACCTGTCTGAAAATTGAATGTTATTTTAAATAATTTATATATCTAATTAAAATAGTAGATCAAAGCGAATGATACCCCAAAGGAGCCAAAATTCTCCAGATCCTCTGAAACGGGTATTGATGTATATGATGTCTGTAATCCAAGAATAAAATCATTAGTACCAGTATAAGCAAATTTTAAACTGATACTATTTGAATAACCACTTTCCCGATATACCTGCTCAGGCCTGGAACTCAATAGGTAATTCAGAGAAAATCCTAAGGGAACATTATGTTTTTGATATAAATTTAGATCAATCCCAGATCCAAATGAAAAGTAGTACGCTGTTTCACCTCTTTCAAGTGATTCGCCAATTGAATTCAGATAATTTATCTTTAGCCCCAAAAGCTCACTTATCCCATAGGCAAACTGAAAACCTAAATTCCCATTAAGTGCCGGCGTATTGGTAACCAGAGAAGGGTATGGCTGATTGTTAATAATATCGTCAACGAATTTGCTCACTGATAAGAACGTCCCATTATAATTACTGATTCCAACTGTTGTCGACAATTTTATTTTCTCACGTTCAAGAAGCCTGATTTTCCATCCAATATTAAATGAATTTATGGATGTGAATCCTTCAGCAAGAATAGATCCTACATTTGTACCAACCCTTGCTGCTAAACGGTATTTGATATATAGCGCGACCCAGTCCTGAATTTTCTGTTGATATTCCAGTCCAACAGTTACAAATATTAGTTGTCCCTTGACTCCATAAATCTGATCATCATCAACTTCAAAAAGAGGATATTTATATTCACCGGTTGAGCCAAATCCTACGCTCAGCATAAGGGTGGATTTCATAAATGGATCTTCAAAAAACGTGGATGGAACGAACGTATGTCCATTTAATTCAGGGATTTTATTAATCTCC
>CAYMFU010000142.1:0-15559 GCA_964389805.1 uncultured Roseivirgaceae bacterium
ATGTAAAAGCAGGTATGAGTGGAAAAGAAGTGAAACGCCTCCGCAGGGAAATGAAGCACATGGTAAAAAAAGGGCAGGTATTTCTTTACGACGACCAATCAAATATCATGTATCTGATGGATGCTAAGGATAGAGGGGGTGATGAAATTACAGTTGCTGATGTAGAATCGATGGACGTTCAGGCCGTGATATGGAAAGATAAAAAGCATCATAAAAAGAAATAGAAGGGATTGCTTCAATCATCACACCTGGAAACGATTCTGCCAACCGTTGTGATTACCATACATTTAAGTGTTTAGTTGCATAGTTCAAATGCCAACACCCTCATTAAATGGTTGAATAATAAGTAAACATTTAAAGTAAGTAAAGATGATAGCAATTAATATCGTTGTAGCTTCTATATTGATCATAATAACCATTCTTATGCATAGTTTTTTGACAAGGTTTATTATGTTGCTGATAAAGCATAGGAACAATCCTGACCACAAGCATTTTAAACGTCCGAATGAATACTGGTTATCCGTGATAGTACTGATGATTTTTGCAATATCCATTGTTGAATCAGTTGTCTGGGGATTGGCATACCTGATTACAGGAACCCTGACTTCCATTGAAGAGTCTTTATATTTTTCCATTGGTACATATACAAAGCTTGGTTTCGGAGATATCACCATATCTGGACCATGGAGACTGCTTGCTGCCTCTGAAGCAGCAATTGGAATCATTATTTTTGGCTGGTCTACAGCTATTGTGATGGCTGTTGTTCAGAAATTATATTTTAAAAAATCATGATAAATATAAAAACCCATATAATAGATCACACCAGTAAAAAAATAAAACTGTTGAGAAAAATATACCTGGGGAGTTAAACAAACAAGTATATCGAAAGCTTTTCGGAGAATAAATACAAACCTTAATTCAATAGGATGGAAAAAGAAAACTTAGATCATAAAACATCCGCAAACTATGAGGGTTTTTCACTTGTTAGTGGTGGACTAATCTATACAATAACCGAAGTGTTCAGGAAAATGACAAAGCCGGAAAAAGAATTAGAAGTTACGGCGCTTGCACTAGCATTGATTACTTGGTTACCCATTTGTGTACTAGCTGTATTTAATGGCACTGTTGATGATGACCCAAATACGATAAATTTTTTTCAAGATTTCCTTGTCCATGTACGTTTCCTTCTGGTTGTCCCTTTTTTAATTCTTATTGAAAAAATTGTAGACAAATCCTTTGTGAATTATATAAAAATTTCTGATAGAATCATTCCGAATTCACAGCAGCCTGCATTTAATAAGCTGGTAAAACGCCTGGACAAACTCACAGACTCGTTCATACCAGAAATTATCATTCTTGTTATTATTTATCTTATTGTGGCATTTGACCGGCAGAACTTTGCAGTATCTCACTCAGCAAGAAACTACCTGTTCATACCTGGCACTCGAGATTTAACAATTTCTGGTTGGTATTATTTATTGATCAGCTTGCCGATTTTCCAGTTACTTGTTTTCCGCTGGATATGGAGATGGCTTGTATGGCTTTATTCTATCATTCGTATTTCCCGATTCAAACTGCAGATTGATCCTCTTCATGCTGACCAAATGGCTGGTTTGGAATATCTGAATTTGGTGCCCCTTACTTTTAGTTTTATTATTATGGCGCCATCTGCGGTATTATCAGCAATTATAGGAATTGATATCATCTATAATGGTGCACTATTTAAGGATTATATGTTTATGGTGACTGTATACGTTGTTTTATTGCCAATAATTCTCTATGCCCCGCTTTCGATCTTTACACCACTGCTGATTCACGCAAAAATATATGGTATATCTATGTTTGGGAACCTGATCCGAACACATAATCTTGCATATGACAAGAAATGGATGGATGAAAATCATTCACAAGATGAAAAATTACTCGGATCTATTGATAATTCCTCGCTGGCAGATATTAATGGTAGTTATGCACCTATACAGGGGATGAGGATATTGCCAATTGATTTCAAATTGATCCTTTTAAGTTTTGTGCTGAATGTTGTTCCTTATATTCCTCTGATATTTACATATTATTCTGCAAGTGAATTATTTAAGCTGATCATGAAATCGGTAATGGGTGCATAATTCTGTTGCTTAATGTAAATTAAATGCGCATTATGGATTGGGAAATAATAATCCTCCAAGACTATTATCAGATAATGGATCCTGTTACATCTCAAACAACCTGGCTATGTATTTGGACAGTGTTGGGATGGATCATGTACGAGGGGCTCCAAATCATCCTCAAACGCAAGGAAAAATCGAGAGGTATCATCGATCTATGAAAACCGTCATTAAGTTGGAAAACTATTATAGTCCAGAAGAATTAAAATATCGATTAGATCAGTTTGTTAGTTATTATAACAATTATCGTTACCATGAATCTTTACAAAATGTAACTCCGGCAGATGTATATTTTGGCAGAGATAAAATAATACTAAATAATAGAAGTTTAGTGAAACAGAAAATAATGTTAAAAAGAAGAAAATTACACCTTATGAATAGTTCAAAAGTATAACTTAACTTTAGTCTGAATTATCTTGCAATAATTTGAATACATACAGGAAAGTCAAGAATGGAGTTGTCTATAATAAAACAAACTCATGATTAAGGGTGAAACATTTGAAGGTTTGAGTTTCGGACCTGATTTTTGTGATTAATTTGCTATAAATCAGCTGGTTAGATAGTTGATGTATTTGTGACTTGAATATAAGGAGTAACAAACGACTGCTATGTAAAGCATAGTCCAGTTTATCAACTTGCTATGTAAATGTAATAACCAATTTGGATTTTGAAAAAATCCATACCTAATATTTTTCTAACCTATAAAATCATGCTGCTATTTGCGGTCATTTACTGCCGCAGTCACATATTTTCTTTTAGTGTAAACAGGGTGCGAATACTAACATCTGTAATCCTTAAGGCCACACCATTTGTTCTGCGCTATCCCCATTTGATTTTGATCCTATAAGCCTTTATTCGATCACGCCCAATACATAGGGCTGTCTGTGTTTCATTACATATCTTATTCTGTTTAATAACTTTCGGGCTACTTTGATAATGACTTTCTGTGCTATGCTATTGATTCTCTTTCCCTGGTAATACTGCATCAATACCGGATCCATCCGAATAGCCGTCCAGGATGCTTCTACAATCATGGTCCGTAAGTAATGGTTGCACCTGAATGTCAGATCACCTGTCCATTCAATGTCTCCACTCTGTTTCATCCTGGGTACTAATCCAACAAAACTGGCCAGATGATTGATGTGTCGAAACCTCTTTATGTCTCCCAATTCGGTGATCAGCGCGATGGCCGTCAATGGGCCAACTCCGGGTATGGTCTTCAATAAGTCATATAATACCCTGTCGTACTTCCTAATGCATTTTCGCAAGTGACAGTTAATATCAAGCATCTGTTGCCGAAAGTACCTGTAGGTGGCCAACAATTGATTAATTGCTTCCTTCCCATCTAATGTATCCATGATAACTTGTTCCACCCATACCTCAAAATCACGGCTCCAACGATTATTATCGAATTGTGGCGGGAGATCGATGCCATAATAGAATAGGAAACTCTTTATCCTGTTTTTGCTCCTACGGAAATCCTTCATCAGATTCATCCGTGTGCGGCTCAAACTCCGTAACTCTTCCAAGTCTCGCTCCAATACATGAATACCATGCACCATATCCTTTTCCAGGGCACGTGCGATCTTCCGGCTGTCTACACGATCTGTTTTCCCAAGTGTATCTTTTTGGGATGTGGGTATATCTGCGGCATTTATTACCTGGTTCTTTATTCCCAGTTCATTTAATGCTCTATGAATGCCAAATCCACAGAAACCAGCTTCGTAGGCGCTGTGGCACTCACCATTTGGAAACATCCGATTCAGGTAATCAGATAGTACCTGGGGATTCGGAGGTTGGTTAAATGTTTTGTGTTCAATACCCTCAACAATGATTGTAACACTCCAACTTTTTTTGTGAACATCTAATCCTACATATATTTTCTTACCTGAAAAATCGAGTCTTTTTGTAATTTGTGTCTTCATAGTCCTTGTTGTTATTGTACTTAACAAAATTCCGAAAGGAATTTTTCAAAGACTATGCTTTTACATAGGTGCTAACATTGAACTTTTAAAAGTTAATCAACAGGTAGGTTCATTTTCTTCAGGAGAGCTTTAAACCGTGGATCTGAACGAAGGTTCTCAAACGCCCGAATAGCCTTCATATCAGGATAAGGAGATTTTGCAAGCCATTCCAATGCTAGCTCCTTTTCTCCGAGCAATGCGTAATTTATTGCTAACCAAGAAGCAAACCAAGAAGCGGAGATAAATTTATTTGCTTCCAAATCAATCCACCATTTAAAGACACCATCAATTCCTGTAGTAGTGTAAATATCTTCTGCATGATCCTTGTATTTAACCATGGAGCTATCCATTGACCAGAGTTTCTTTAATTGCGTGAAGGCTTCTTCATTCCGTCCCTGTTCTCTATAAATAACAAAATATCTCCAATATATAATGTTCAGGGTTTTATTCAACTCGAGTGCTTTCTGATTTTCCTTAAGAGCCTTGTCAAGCTCGCCTGCCTCGTAATACAAACCTGCGCTTTGCTCGCGTAGTTTAAAGGATAGCGGATCAATCTCCAACCCTTGATTGACCTGCTTGCGTGCCTCCTCAGTTTGTCCAAATATTATAAGGTATTCTGCATACCAATGGCGAGCCATATCATAATTTGGGTTCAGTTCAATGGATCGCTTGAGTTCTGTTTCGGCCTCTTGCCACCGCATTTCCCTTCTTGCCATTGATCCAAGTGTAGCATGTGCCTCAGCAAGATTTGGATCAATTTCGAGAGCCTTCAATGCTTGTTCCTTGGCTTTGGGGTGGCCTTCATCCATGGGTAAATATCCATACGCCACCAGAATAAGATAGGAATCAGCCAATCCGGAGTAAGCTAATGCGTATTGCGGATCCTTGGCCAATGATTGTTCAAAATAATCAACACTTTTCTTTAGGCCTTCCTCAGTTCTCGTATACCATAAATAACGGCCCATCAAAAACAAATTATATGCCTCGAGGTTATCAGTGCCTTTAATTTCAATTGCTGCTATTTCCCGAGGTGATAATACCGTACTTAATTCAGTGGCAATTTTTTGAGCTATCTCGCTTTGTATTGCAAAGATGTCTGTCAACTCCCTATCGTAATTCTCTGACCATACATGCCTATCATTGACAGCATCAATCAATTGGGCATTGATCCTTACCATTCCTTTGGATGTTTGCACACCACCCTCCAGTAAATAAGCTACACCAAGTTCCTCACCGATCTTTGGACTCGTCTTCTCGGTATTCCGGTATTGCATCACTGAGGTGCGAGAGATGACTTTGAGTTCTTCAATTTTGGTGAGGTTATTTAGGATAGCCTCCATAATCCCATCACTGAAATACTGCTGCTCGGGGTCATCGCTCATATTTGCAAAAGGTAATACAGCAATAGATTTGTCTACTTCTTCAGTGGTTCCATCAGTTGTTTGAGAATCTTTATCTTTTTTAGGTAAGAATTTCCATATTAGAATTGCTGCAATAACTACTACCATTCCAGCAATGATAAAATAAGGGAGCTTCTTCCTGGCTTTTTGAGATCCTTCACCTTTGGTAGTTTCAACTTTGATTGCCTTTTCTTGGCAAAGCACCTCATATACTTTCATGGGATCATCCACATTCTTTAATTTCTTTTCTCCAATGTATTTTGTTTTGAATCCTGCTTTGTTATGAATATCTGAGTAAACTTTCCCAGAGATTGTTATACAGCCCTCTTGAGAAGCCTCCTGTAATCTTGATGCAATATTTACCCCATCGCCCAATACATCTGCACCTGCCATTACCATTTCACCCTGATGGATTCCTATTTTAAGAGGAATATCTTGATCCTTTGCTTCTTTCTGAATCTCCATTGCACAACGAACTGCATCTGAAGCAAGTGGGAAGCTGGCAAGAGTTCCATCACCAATCTCTTTTATTAGCCTACCATTATACTTATTGATAAGATTCTCATGGATAGCGTGGTTTTTCTTAAGCACTTCAAATGCTTTATCTTCATCACTACCCATCAGGGCAGTGTACCCGACTATGTCGGTGAACATTATAGCAGCTAATTGTCGGGTTTGGTCAGGCATAGTATAGCAAGATAGGGAAAATCAGTAACATTCAAAATATTCCCTCCAACCTCAGCTTAAAAACCTTGACAACCCACGAGAGAAAGCGTCTGATGCTTTCTTGTTCGGTGGGTAATAGTTTATCAAATGGGCGTACGAAGGCTGTGTATTTTAAACTCCAGGATTGAGTTAGTTAGCCTTGGTGGGACAAGCGAATGATTCAACTATATAAGGTTTTAAGATTAAGTTATTTATAATTAGCGATCAAATATATATCCCCTTGATCTGTATCCCTTGAATAGAGGATGCTTTTGTTATCCGGTGAAAAGCTACCATGATGAACATGCCATTTGCCAGCCCCGAGTGTTATTTGTTCAGGATCGCCTATGATGGTAGGAAAATCCTTAGAACTATTAGGTGGATCAAGTTTTAATCGAAATATGTTGAAACTAAAATGGCCAACTGCTGTAGTATAGCCCAGCCATTGGCCATCAGAAGAAACAAAGATTTCCGCTAACGGTAAATCCTGCTTAAGTATTTTTCCCTCACCAGTTTCAATATTGATTATAACTAATTCTGTTGTATAGGCTTTTTCAGTTGCATTACGATTACAAATAATCATATTTGAATTTTGATACCAGGCAAATGTGTTTACTTGTGATATAACAGACCGGGCACTATTACTATCTGGATCGGCTATCCATAGTGAGTAACCTTCTTCACTCCCTGCTAAATATCCAATTTTTCTACCATCCGGTGACCATTTTACTTGATTAGCATATCCAAAAGATCCCATTGATAATTCTACGATCTCCTCACTAGCCTTTCTAAGATTTTTACCATCTGAGTCCATGATCCAGACATGTGAAGTGGAGTCACGATTTGAGAAAAAGGCGATTTGATCTCCCTTGGGAGACCAATCTGCTCTTATATCAATCGAAGAAGTATTACTGGTGAGATTGATTTCTTTTTTACTTTCCGAAAGGTCAATCATCCAGATCTCGCTATCCCCTGTTCGATTGGATTCATATATGATCTTTTTGCCATCTGGAGAAAAGCGGCCATAGAAATTATCTCCATTGTGGTTAGTGAGTTGTTCCTCCTCCTTGTTTTCAGTATTCAACAATATAAGATCTACCTGATGACTAAATTGATCAACACTAAGACCTCCACTTGGTATTACCGAAACATCCGTTAGCTGACCAATGGAATAAGTCAGCAATTTTAAATCTTTCGTGGCAATCATCAACTCCCAGATATTAGAAACACCTCCTTCATCTGATGTAAAAATAATTTTCCTGCTATCTGCCGAAAAGGTTGTAGAAGTTATAGTATGATCTGAAATTAATAGTTGCTCTTTCTGGTCTCCTTTCAGACTTTTCAACCATATCTTCCCATTGCGTACGAAAACAATCAACTCTCCGTTGGGTGAAAAGGAGGCTGAAAGGTCAATGTTACCTTGAGGGGGGGTTGTAACTTGAGTCTCCAAACCTGTTTGCATATTAATCTTTGATATAGCCACTGTACCATCTTCCAGTAACCTTGAAAAAAGTATCTCATTTCCATCAGGAGACCAGGGGGCTGCACCAAAACCAACTGCTGCCCATTGGTCCTGTGCCATGCCAGGCAAATGCGTTTCAGCCAATTTACGTTCTAATCCTCCGGTTGACGGTACCCAGAAAATATTTGTACCACCCTTACGAACCGACGTATAGGCTATCTTTGACCCATCAGGGGACCAACGGGGATTATACTCATCATATGGCGTGTCAACTATTCTTACAGCATCTCCTCCAGTTCGGTTTTTGATGTAAATATCCGGATTTCCTGAAGCCATAGATACGTAAGTAAACATCCTTCCATCCGGAGACCAGGATTCATATCCTTCAAAAATAGCTGATGTAGTAAGCGATTTAAGCATATAGGGCCCTTCTGAGGATCCTCCCTTTTTAAAAAAATCAAAATAACTACTTAAAGCAAACAGTGTTAAAGCCAAGCCTCCCAGAACGGCAAGTATCAATATCAACATACGTGTTGCCAAAGGCTCCTTTTTTGCATTCTCCTTTTCGCTAATTAATGTAGCCTTACCCTGCATTTGTTTTAGTGCCGGAATGGTAAGACCTTCGGCATCCACGGCATATACCAGTACAGGATTCTCAACATTTTTTAGTTGAAAAGTTCCCATAAAAAGAGTAGAAAAGTTTGTTTGATATTTTATTTCTCTCTTAACTTTTCCAGAAATGATCACAGAGCCAGCAACTCCGAGGCCTTCTAACCGTGAAGCTATATTCACCCCATCCCCAAAAGCATCGTTTTCCTCAAAAACCACTTCTCCCAGATGTATCCCAATGCGTAGATCCAGATCCTCTTCTGCTATTTTTTGCTGTAATGAAATGGCACAATCGACCGCATCTGAAACGGATTGAAATGTGCTCATTGTTCCATCACCCAGTTCTGTATGTAAAACACCATGGTACCTTTTAACAAAAACTTTTTGAATTTCCTTATTTCTTTTAAGCAGTTTCATGGCCTTGTCATGGTCCCTGCCCATCAGGGCTGTGTAGCCTACTATGTCAGTGAACATTATAGCAGCTAATTGGCGAGTTTCAGGCATTGTTAAGCAAGATAGGGAAAATTAGGAAAAATTAAAATCTCCCCCAACCTCAGGCTTAAAACCTTGACAAGCTACGAGAGAAAGCGTCTGATGCATTCTTGTTTGAGGGGGTAGTAGTTAGTGCAGTTGAAAGATTGAAGCAGTCTCAGGTTTTAAAAACAAATAATACCCAAGTCAGGTGAACATAGCTTTGATACTTGGAAATGGAACAGATCAGAGATTTTTTCTGGGTTATTGAGGCACAAGTCATTGAATACAACGGAAATATATACTCATGTGGCCGCAAACGCTTTAAATAAAATAAAAAATTTATTAGATTGAGAAAAATACATAAGGGGAAAGTGACATAAGGAACTTATCCCTATGTTATCGGTAAGATTTTGGAGAAAAATATGCATAGCTTAAAAGTTTTGGTTGATTAATTATGCAACAAGTTCAATGAATAATATTAAAAACTAAAAATATGAAGAAATCAAAAATCCAAGGGGAGCTTTGGGGAAAATCACCAAATGGCTGGGCCGAGATTCAAGAGCCTATGAGTAAACCATTATGGGAGGCCATGCTTAAAGCTACTGAAGTTGGAACAAAAACCATCATACTTGATGTAGGCTGTGGTTCTGGTGGGGCAAGCGCTATGGCTAGAGAACGTGGTGCTGAGGTTTATGGAGTTGATGTGGCTGAAGGCTTGCTGTCGATTGCCATTCAGCGAGTCCCAGACGCTAATTTCCAAATTGCGGATATCGAAAAACTGCCATTTGAAGACAATATGTTTGATGTGATATTTGCCGCAAACTCGTTGCAATATACAGAAGATCGGATAGCAGCTTTACATGAACTAAAAAGAGTTTGTAAGCCAAATGGACTGATCGTTGCAGGACTCTTTGGACCACCCGAAAAAGTAGAATATCGAGCTATTTTTGGTGCTTTACGTGATGCAATGCCAGAACCACCTACAGGCGGAGGGCCATTCGAATTTTCAGCACCAGGCAAGTTAGAGGACCTTTTTACAGAAGCAGGCTTAACTAATCTCAAATCTGAAGAGGTGAACTGTCCATTTGAATATGCCGATTTTGAATCATTCTGGTATGGAAACGCTTCGGCGGGTCCTGCTCAAGGAATATTACAGACTGTTAGTGAGGATAAATTGAAGTCGGTTGTCAGAGCGGCGGTCAACGAATTCCTACTTGATGATGGTAGAATCCTAATCCCAACAAATGTGTTTAAATATGTATCAGCTTCTATCTAAAACAAAATATATATGTTAGGGATAAATCTATACCGATAACACAAAATAACGCCATTAAAACAAGAGTTTATTCAAGCCGTTTGATGAGGCAATATAATCTCAGTTATAAAACCCTATAAGCCCTATTAAACAAATCCCACAACCTCAGGCTTAAAAACCTTGATAAGCTACGAGAGAAAGCGTCTGACGCATTCTTTTTTACTTCGTAATAGAAAATAGCTTTTAAAGTATTCCTACGATCTCAGGCTAAAAAAACGTAGTAACCGCATATTTTGCAGTTTACAAATACAAAAAGTGAACTTTAAAATTCTCACAGTTCTTATCTGAGTAATATCATAATTTTATATCTTTCGATATCAATTTTTAAACAAACTATTGTGAAAATCCTGATATACATAATTATTGGTGCTTTTTTTTTAATTCTAACTCAATGCAGGCAATCCTTTGAACCGGGATCTGCAGAACACATAGCCTATATCACCACCCAGGTGGACGACGATCGACTAACCAGGGCCGATGAGACTCCCGGGGACTGGTTGTCGCATGGGAGGAATTATTATGAAGACCGGTTCAGTGCGTTGGATCAAATTAAAGAGTCAAACATCGAAAACCTCAGTCTTGCATGGAGTTTGATTCTTGGTACGAAACGAGGTGTTGAGGCTACGCCCCTGGTGGCCGATGGTATCATGTTCCTTACCGGTTCCTGGAGTTTAGTTTACGCTGTCGATGCCAGAGATGGGACTTTGATCTGGAAGTACAACCCGATGGTCCCCGGCAAGTATGGGGAAAAAGCGTGCTGTGATGTAGTTAACCGGGGCTTGGCAATGTATAAAGGGCGTGTCTATATTGGAACTATTGACGGACGATTGATTTCAATCGATGCGGCAACAGGAAACCCTATCTGGGAAGTGCTGACGGTCGATACCACAAAATATTATACCATCACCGGAGCACCGCGGGTTGTTGATGGTAAGATAGTGATCGGCAATGGTGGCGCTGAGTATGGTGTACGTGGTTACGTTACCGCGTATGATGCAATGTCCGGCGAACTGGTCTGGAGGTTTTATACGGTTCCGGGTGATCCGTCTCTACCTTTTGAATCTCCTGCCATGGAGACAGCCGCAAGGACATGGACCGGAACATGGTGGAAATATGGTGGTGGCGGGACAGCCTGGGATGCCATAGCCTATGATCCTCAGCTCAAGCTGGTATATGTCGGAACAGGCAATGGATCCCCATGGGTTAGGAAGTACCGGAGTCCGGGTGGAGGTGATAACCTGTACCTTTCCTCCATTGTTGCCCTCCAAGTCGATACAGGAGAACTTGTCTGGTATTATCAAACTACGCCCGGTGAATCCTGGGATTATACCGCTACACAACACATGATCCTTGCAGACCTGGAAATAGATGGAAAGCCTAGAAAAGTTCTCATGCAGGCACCAAAAAATGGATTTTTTTATGTGCTGGACAGGGCAACAGGAGAATTACTTTCAGCAGATGCATATGTATATGTGAACTGGGCCAGGAGCGTTGATCTTAGTACTGGCCGTCCCATAGAAAATGAATTCAGCCGGTATGAACAAGTCAATGCCATGGTTGCTCCCAACTATGAAGGGGGACACAACTGGCACCCCATGGCGTACAATCCCATTACAAAGCTGGTTTACATACCAGCGCTTGATAATGCCTCCGTTTATGGTGCGGATCCGGATTGGGAATCACATGAATCAGGGTTTGCTGTTGGAAACGGCTGGAATGCAGCCACCGGCTACGATCCGGATAAACCCACCGTACTTGATTCGCTGGTTCAGAGGCCATTGCCGAGAGGAAAACTGATCGCCTGGGATCCTGTCGGCAAACGCCAGGTATGGCAGGTATATCATCCCACACCCTGGAACGCAGGGGTATTGACTACAGCTTCGGGTCTGGTTTTTCAGGGTACCACGGACGGCCGGTTTGTGGTTTTCGATGCTGAGGATGGCACGAAATTATGGGATACATCCCTGGGAATTGGCGTGATCGCCACACCGATTACTTACCTTGTCGATGGCATCCAGTATGTTACGATCGTTGCGGGATGGGGAGGAGGTGTAGGACAGAAAATGAAATTCACCGAGCATAACTATCCCGGTACGGTTTTCACCTATGCACTGAATAAGCAAGCACCCAATCCTGTATACCCGGAGCCAGTTCAAAAACAACTTATTGATCTTGAGGTTAAGGTCTCCGAGGAGGATATAGCCCGGGGAGCGGTACTTTTCGGCACCTATTGCGCGCTCTGTCATGCATCCATCGGATCCGGCGGGGGTAACATTCCCGATCTGGGTTATTCTACTGAAGAAACGTATCAAAATTTTCAGGCTATTGTACATGAAGGGGCACTCCTGCCCCTTGGCATGCCCAATTTTGGTAACCGGCTGGGTACCCTGGAAGTATCAGATATTAAGAATTATATATTAGCTACTGCTAAAAAGATAAAAGAAAAGCAAAAGAATAGTGACACGAGATAAATGCTGTTATTCATCGCAGGCTGCGGATTCAGTGGCTACACCTTAGGAAATCGGTGATCATAATGGCAGCTAACCTTCGTTCTTGTATGGCTGCTTATTATTGGGATTAAAAAATCATCCGCACATAAACCTATCTTAATAAAAGTTAAGAAGAATTGAGGAAAGTCAAGAGTAGTTGTAAGCTTAATACTAAAAATGGCTTCAACTCTGAACTTTTGTAAGGCTTGCTTTTGTTATTAAATAAAAACCAATGATTCTGTATAAACACAACATTTTTATGCAGGAGTTGTATGTCATTTTAACTAAAAATTAAAAATCATGAAAAGATCATTGCTTGAAGAGCAGAATATTGCTTTAGTTGAAAAATACATTGAAGCATGGAATAATAAAGATCTTCAGCTTATTGACGAAATGATTGATCCTCAATATAAATGTTATTTGCCATCAAATAATCCTGATTCTATGTCGGCTGAGCAGTTCAAAGGATGGTATGAAACGATTTTTAAAGCCTTTCCTGATGTCCATTATGATATAAAAGAAATATTTGCTGATGGAAATAGCGTTATTGTTAGGTGGATTTTCACTGGTACTCATGAAGGTGATTTTCAAGGTATCTCTGCCACTGGAAAAAGAATTGAAATAGGCGCAATTGAGATAATTCAGGTACAAAATGGAAAGATTACCCAGGAAAGAGCTGAGACTGACGGCGCAGGTTGGAACCAACAACTTGGACTTTAGCTTAAATGAAAGAAAGCGTCTGATGCATTGTTATTTACTTTGTAATATATAAAATGCTGTTTTTACATTTATGCAGTCTCAGGCGCAAAAAATATATACTCGCCTTCTTTACAATTATCGAAAACACTAATTCTGATAAATTACAGAAGCTTTATATACTCTAGGGCCGTGCTTCTAGGATTAAATTGAACGGTGTTTCTGCAGCTCTTCGAAAACGACTGAAACCACCTGAGGTGATAACTTCCTTTAGGCGTTTCTCCCCGGCCTGGGCACCCAAACCAAGTCCCACTTCCTGACTAATCGAACTAGGAGTACAAATCATTGTCGAAAATGCATAAAAAGCCCGACCAACTGGATTTAGATTTTCCTGTAAAGTATCGTTGGCAAAAGGTTCCACTATCATACAAGTACCGTCAGGATTTAACGCCTTAACTACATGAGCACATGCTCCAACTGGATCACCCATATCATGCAAACAGTCGAAGAAAGTGACCAAGTCGTACCCATTTGCTGGAAAGGTTTTTGCGGAGGCCATTTTAAATGAAATATTATTTAGGCCTGCGTCTTTTGCCAATGCAGATGCATGTTCCACAGATGCATCATGAAAGTCATAACCTATAAACTCCGAGTTTGGGAAAGCTTGAGCCATTACGATAGTAGATACACCATGTCCACAACCTATGTCGGCAACTTTTGCGCCTTTTTGTAATTTTTCTTCTACGTCATCCAGGGCTGGAATCCAGTTAGAGACAAGGTTAGCTTTATAAGACGGTCGAAAGAATTTCTCAGTACCACAAAACAAACAACTATCGTGGCTTCCCCAGGAAACTCCTTCTCCTGATCGAAAAGCATGCTCGATTTTGGGTTCGTCGTGATACATTGATGAAATACCATAAAACGCACCGGTCATAAGCACGGGACTCTCTTCATCACCAAACACTGCAGCTTGTTCTGGTGTCATAGAGAATTTTTCACTATCAGTATCATATTCAATATAGCCTGAAGCAGCTTGTGCTGATAACCATTCCCGAACATATCTTTCTGTTGTTGCTGTTGATTCAGCTAGTTGTTCAGAAGTCATGGGGCCATTTGCAGTTAATGATTTATAAAGACCTAGCTTATCTCCCATTATTATTAGAGCGCCATTAGCAGCCGCTCCCATTTCAGTTACCATTTTGCCCAAAAATTCGTTTAATTTAGCTTCATTCAATTCCATGATTGTAAGTTTAGGTGGATAATTAATTAAATTTTGGTATTGGGGATATTCCAATATAAGAAATTCAAATCATTAATACTATTAACTTTACATTTAATATCGACTGAGAAGAGTGTCCCAGGAATAAAAGAATTGTACCCGAAGATGTCATATCAGTATAATGACTGCTAACTGATTTTGTTGCATGACTGAGAATAGTCAGAATTATAATTCAGCCTCTCGTAAAATTATCTGTACATGAATTACGAAATACTAAAGATAGTCAAATAACCCCCACAATCTCAGGCTTAAAAACCTTGATAACCAGCAAAAGAAAGCGTCTGATGCATTCTTATTTTTTAATTAGGCTATATAAATGATTTTAACTATTCCGCAAGATGAGAAGCTGCTGAATGAATTACCTTCCATTCCCCATTAGATCGCTTAAAAACGTTTGTCCAAGCTCCCGTGACAATTATGGTATCCCCAGTAGACATGGTTAAACTTTCTTCAAAATCGACCGTGTGAACAGCAGCTTCTAATCCCATAACGTATATAGTTGCCTTGCCATAATTCGTGTAATTCCACTTGTCAATTGGTGATATTGCTTCTTGCATCCAATCAGCTATATCATCATGCCCTTTAATAATGGTACCATCCGAAGCCCAAATCAATTCATCATCATCAGCCATATAATCCATAATTCCATCTACGCTTAGATTCTCAAACTGATCAGACCATTCTAAAAAGACTTTATCTATAGAATCTTTAATGGCAGAAACATCTGGTTCGGTTGATATGGTATTTGATGGCTGACATGAAAAAAAAATCAAACTCATTAAAAGGAAAAGTCTATTCTTCATAATGTTAGTGTGTTAAGATATTTAAATTATGAACCTGCTACATTTGACTGGACAGTAAGTTAAGCCAAAATTATTAACTTTAAATAATTATGGTAAAACGAAGAAGAAAGTATGATAAGGAGTTCAAGCTAATGGCTGTCGAACTTATGGACACCAATAAAAGTGTAAGAGAGATATCAGAAGAACTTGGTGTAAAAA
>CAYMFU010000143.1:0-6139 GCA_964389805.1 uncultured Roseivirgaceae bacterium
TCATCTTTTAATCTCACAATAAAATCCACACAAATAAAAAATCCTTGCAAAATCAATGTTTACAAGGATTAAAAGCTAACTCTAAGTACCCCGACAAGGATTGCTCATTCACACATGCATGCCGCACTTCCCCTCGCGAATTCACTCACGCCGTTCGCTCATTTCGAACCAGGGTTCTCATCCTTGTCGATGAAGGAATCCAGCAAAAAAAAAAGCGCCTATAGCGCCTGATAAGTACCCCGACAAGGATTCGAACCCTGACCAACAGATCCGAAGTCTGTTGTGCTATCCATTACACTATCGAGGCAAAATCAATAAATATTTGCAGTCACAAAGATAAATTTATTCAGGCAAATTGTAAAATTTAATTTAGGAAAGGGCTTCCTTAACTCGCTTTGCTGCGTCTTTCAACAATACGGCAGAAGTCACTTTTAATCCGGATTCGTCAATGATTTTTGCACCTTCTTCTGCATTGGTCCCCTGTAATCTGACGATTATCGGGATATCAATCTCTCCTATATTTTTATATGCTTCCACTACTCCTTGTGCCACTCTGTCACACCGAACAATACCACCAAAGATATTGATTAAAATGGCTTTAACATTTGGATCTTTTAATATGATCCTGAATCCGTTTTCCACAGTTTCAGCACTTGCTGTACCTCCTACATCCAGAAAATTGGCGGGTTCGCCTCCAGATAGTTTGATCATGTCCATGGTTGCCATAGCCAGTCCAGCTCCGTTTACCATACACCCTACATTTCCATCCAGCTTAATATAATTGAGATCTGATTCACCGGCTTCTACTTCAAGCGGATCCTCTTCAGAAATATCTCTTAATTCGGCCAGTTCAGCATGCCGGAATAAGGCATTATCATCCAGATTTACCTTTGCATCTACCGCTACAATCCTGTCATCAGAGGTTTTTAAAACAGGATTGATCTCAAATTGAGAAGAATCTGTAGCAACATATGCCGCATACAAAGAATTTATGAACTTGACCATTTCTTTATTGGCTTTTCCACGCAGTCCCAGGGCGAAAGCAATCTTTCTTGCCTGGAAAGGCATTAAACCAGTTGCAGGATCAATCCACTCCTTTATTATTTTCTCAGGACTATTAGCCGCTACTTCTTCTATGTCCACACCTCCTTCAGCGGAAGCCATTACAACGTCTTTCCCCTTTGATCGGTCTAGCAGAATACTCATATAGTACTCTTTCGGCTCGTTTTCTCCCGGGTAAAACACATCCTGCGCAATTAATACTTTTTTTACCTTTTTACCGTCTGGGCCAGTTTGGTGCGTTACCAAAGTCCCACCAAGAATTCCTTTTACCTTTTCCGGTACTTCCTCAGTGTTTTTTGCAAGGATAACACCCTTTGATCCGGTTTCATTGATTTTGCCTTTACCCCGCCCACCAGCATGAATCTGGGCTTTAATTACGTACCACTCTGTACCTGTTTCCCTGTTCAATTTTTTTGCTGCTGAAACTGCTTCATTAGGACTCTCAACGCATATACCTTCCTGGATCTGAACGCCATAACTTTTTAAAATTGCTTTGGCCTGGTATTCATGTATATTCATAAAAATAAATTTTGTCGAATCTAAATGATTTTGTGCTGTTAATCAAGATTCATTATAGGTTTTAATCCTAGTTTTTCAAATTCAAAGTAAATCAATGATTCGTGGATTAAAATTATTAAGTTTGCCAGGCCGATTCAAAAAAATGTCATGCTGACCTCGAAGGGAATTACAAAATCTTATGGAAGCTTAAGGGTGCTGAAGGGCATTGACATGGAAGTTAATAAAGGTGAAATTGTCTCAATTGTTGGGGCTTCCGGAGCCGGGAAAAGCACTTTGTTGCATATTCTGGGTACACTTGACAAACCTGATGCGGGAAAGCTTGCTCTGGGCAAAGAAGACCTATTGGGATTTACTCCTAATCAACTGGCCCGATTTAGAAACAAGGAGGTAGGCTTTATTTTTCAATTCCATAACCTCTTGCCTGAATTTACTGCTTTAGAAAACGTCTGTATGCCTGGTTATATTGCCAAAAACCCAAAGAATGAGGTCGAAGACTATGCAAAGAAGTTACTTCAATTATTAGGACTGTCCGAGCGCGAAGATCATAAACCTTCACAACTCTCCGGTGGGGAACAACAAAGGACAGCAGTGGCAAGAGCCTTGATAAACCAACCCGCAATCGTATTTGCTGATGAACCGAGTGGTAATTTAGATTCAAAGAATGCCAATGAACTCCATCAGTTGTTTTTTAGATTGAGATCTGATCTTGGACAAACATTCGTTATTGTGACGCACAATGAGGAACTGGCCTCAAAAGCAGATAGAACTTTGGAGATCAGGGATGGAATGATCGTGAATGTACTTTGATAATTTTGTATGACTCCACCAATTAAGACTTTAAAAACCTTCTATCCTTATACATATCATAAAATACCACATCCTTGCCAGTATTTCTGGTTGTATCGAATCTTAAAATTAATTTTTGAGAAAAATATTTGTCCACAAGTTCTTAAAAGCACAAATATGAAAAGCGAACCTAATAATTAATCTGATCTTATGTATTGGTCGAAAGGTGTCTTTCATATGTTGCTAGCGGTGTTCTTTTTTTCACTGATGAATGTATTTGTGAAATTGCTTGGACACATTCCTGCCGTGGAGATTGTCTTCTTTAGAGCACTGGTATCACTTGTAATAAGTGTCATCCTGCTGAAAATCTACAAAATAAATTTTTGGGGGAATAACAAAAAGGTTCTTATCTTACGGGGAGCTGCGGGAATGATAGGGCTAATATTTTATTTCAAATTGATACAATCCATACCTCTCGCCAGTGCTGTAACCATATTATTTCTCGCCCCAATATTCACCAATATTCTAGGGATTTTCATCGTAAAAGAAAAAGTTCATCCCATGCAATGGCTGTTCTTCCTCGTTTCTTTCATTGGAATATTGCTGGTTAAAGGATTTGATTCAAGGATTCAGCCTATTCATTTGATTATTGGTATAACGGCATCAATATTTTCTGGATTGGCCTATAACTTTATCAGGAAATTAAAAACATCTGACCATCCACTTGTCATCATCTTTTATTTTCCTCTCATCACTATGCCATTTGCAGGTGCTTATTCTTCTTTAAACTGGGTAAAACCTGAAGGTATGGATTGGCTTATCCTGATTATAGTGGGAATTCTTACTCAAACAGCACAGTATTTTATGACCCGTTCATATCAATCTGAAGAGCTTTCCAAGGTTGCCAATCTAAGGTATCTGAGTATCATATTTGCCTGGTCCTATGGATTTTTTATTTTCAGGGAAACCTATAGTTTGCTTGCTTATGCAGGCATATTTCTGGCAGTGCTGGGAGTTCTGTTAAACCTATGGTTCAAAAAGAAATTGGCAGATAAGGAGAATGCCGGGATTTGATTTATATTGCTTTATTATATATTCGAAATCAAGTACTTTTGTGAGAGCATAAAGAACTACAATATGTCAGGACATAGTAAATGGTCAACCATAAAAAGAAAGAAAGGTGCGAACGATGCCAGGCGTGGCAAAATGTTCACCAAACTAATCAAAGAGATAAGCATAGCCACTAAGGAAGGCGGGGGGCCTGATCCTGAAGCAAATCCCAGACTCAGGCTTGCCATACAGAATGCTAAGGGCGCCAATATGCCTAAGGACAACATCGCACGGGCTATAAAGAAAGCTTCCGGTTCTGATGCGGATCATTATGATGAAGTTACATATGAAGGATATGCAACTCATGGAGTTGCGGTATTCGTTGAATGTGTTACGGATAACTTGAACAGAACTGTAGCCGCGGTAAGAGCTGCATTCAATAAATATGGGGGTTCTCTCGGGACCAATGGCTCTCTGGAATTTATTTTTGACCATAAAGGGGTATTTAGCCTAAAAGAACTAGATAATTTTGATGAAGATGAGTTTATGCTGGAGGTAATAGATTTGGGTGCTGAAGAAGTAGAAAATCAGGAAGATTATATTTCCATCACTACGGCCATGGAAGATTTTGGGAATGTGAATAAAAAATTAGAAGAAATGGGTGTTGAAACGGAATCAGCCGAATTGCAAAGAATTCCAAAAACACTGGTTGAATTGGATGACTCCTCTTTCCTACAAGTTATGAGGTTTATAGAGGCATTAGAGGACAATGATGATGTACAAAAAGTATATCATAACATTGACATCAAAGATTCCCAAATTGAATTGGTTGGGTAAATCAATCATAAAAATATTGAGTATATTAGAAGGGTTCTTAGGAACCCTTTTTTTAATTATTTGATGAGATTAACAAAAGACCTTTATAATCACTCATTAACTCTGCTGACTGATTTTTACCAGATTACCATGGCATATGCCTATTGGAAAAATGGAATGGCAGAACGGGAGTCAGTATTTAATCTTTACTTCAGGGAGAATCCATTTGGGGGAGGTTATGCAATTGCATGCGGGCTAGATTACATTGTTGATTATCTTGAGGATTTTAAATTTATAAAATCAGATATCGAATTTCTTTCTACCATAAAATCCAATTCGGGTGATCCTTTGTTTGAGGATGCATTCTTGAAGTATCTTTCAAATCTGAGTTTTTCCTGTGATATCGATGCCTTACCAGAAGGTTCCATGGTGTTTCCTCATGAACCCATTATAAGGGTAATTGGGCCTGTAATTCAAAGTCAGATTATAGAAACTCCATTGCTGAACATAATTAATTTTCAGACACTGGTAGCCACTAAAGCATCCAGGATTGCATATGCTGCAAAAGGTGAGCCTGTTTTAGAATTTGGATTAAGAAGGGCGCAGGGAGTTGATGGTGCTATAGCGGCAAGCCGTGCAGCATATATTGGCGGGTGCTCTTCGACTTCTAATGTTTTGGCTGGGAAGTTATTTGGTATTCCCGTTGCCGGCACTCATGCTCATAGTTGGATTATGACATTTGATTCCGAGGTTGAAGCCTTTAAGGCCTATGCGGATGCTTTGCCAGATAATTGTGTTTTTCTTGTAGATACCTATGATACTTTAGAGGGTGTTAAAAATGCGATTATAGTTGGGAAAATATTGAGAGAGAAGGGTAAGGAGATGGCAGGCGTACGAATCGATTCAGGTGATCTAGCTTACCTTAGTCAACAAGCGCGCAAGATGCTTGATGATTCTGGGTTCCATAATTCTAAAATAGTCGCCAGTAATGATTTAAATGAAAAATTGGTACAGAGTCTGAAAATGCAGGATGCAAAAATCTCTGTTTGGGGTATTGGTACGAAACTGGTAACTGCATATGAGCAACCCGCGTTAGGTGCTGTTTATAAACTGGCAGCCATAAAAAATAAAGAAGACCACTGGGAACACAAGTTAAAACTTTCAGAACAGTCAATGAAAGTAAACAATCCGGGTATTCAACAGCTTCGGAGGTATTATCAGAATGGTAAAATGATTGCCGACATGATATATGATATTAACCTCGGAACACGTAACAGAAATACAATTTATCATCCGGTTGATGCAACTAAACGAAAGGTGTTGGACGAGAAGTCTCTTGATTTCAATGACCTTCTAATTCCTGTTTTCAGGAAGGGTGTTAAGAAATATAAATTTCCCGGGATGCCTTCAATTAAGAACAAAGTTGAAGGGGAGATGAAAGCAATTCATGGAGGGATAAAGAGGTTTGAAAATCCACATATTTATCCTGTCGGCCTTGAAGAATCTTTGCACAATGCAAAAATGGATCTGATTTTAAAACTTAGAAAATACGAAACCTCATAAAGATATATCATGGGATTTACATATAACTTTCCTCGTCCTGCAGTAACTACCGATACCCTGGTTTTTCGTGAGGGATTGGAATGCATTGAAGTGTTGTTAATAAAAAGAAAGAAAGAACCATATAAAGATTTCTGGGCCATTCCAGGTGGATTTCTTGAAATTGAGGAAACTCCAATTGACGGTGCTAAAAGGGAGTTGTTGGAAGAAACCAGTCTGGATATAAAAGTTTTAAAGGAAGTAGGCACATTTGGGGACATCGACCGGGATCCGCGGGGAAGGACGATAACCATTGTGTTTTACACATTTATTAAAAATGGAGACCAAGTGGCAAAGGCAACTTCCG
>CAYMFU010000144.1:0-7400 GCA_964389805.1 uncultured Roseivirgaceae bacterium
GATGGAACTTCAGGCTTTTATATAAAATTGCATTGGCTATTTTAAAATCAGGATCCTTTAAGCAGCCTTCACTTCAACATGTCTCTTTTTATTTGATACCTTAGGCATTGTTCCGAAAACAAAATCCCATAATCGTGTTGATACACCAAAGGCACTATATGGATTAGAATAGTGGTGTGCCTTATGATGCTGCCACAGTTTTTTCCATGGCTTATAATTTGGATTTTTAATCCTGTGTTGATAATAATGAAGTGTAATATAGGCGTCGTAGCCTAGCATAAATCCAGGAAAGAAAGCAAAAGCATAGATCCCCATGATCAAATAAAACAATCCAAAAAAAACGGCTCCAAGGATTATTCCAGGAACAGGGGGCATGGCTAATCGCTCAGGATCCTTTGGATAATGATGATGATTGGCGTGTATGCTAATCTGAAACTCAGTCAGTCCTTCTGAATTCGTTTCTGTATGATATACAAACCTGTGAATTATGTATTCCATGAAAGTCCATGAGAATGCACCTATAACACCTAATGATATAATATATAAAACAGGTAACTCAATTTTGTAAACTGAATACCAGAAGAATAAAATAGCAATAAGTACCCACATCGTATGTGGTACACCAAATGGAGCCCGGGATAAAAATTCAATTATTCTATTACTAAATAATTTAGCCTTTTCTTCTTTTTTAGCTTTTAAATGAGAAGGCATTCTGATCTCTCCTTTTTTGAAAGCCTGATATTCTTCAACATTTTTGTTCATATTCGATTCTTTAGGCAATGGGTGTTTCGATTTTCTGATGCAAATGTATCAATTCTTTTAAGAAATGATACTATAAATGTTAAGTCTGTGTGAATTATCATTAATTAAAGTCTTAACCAAATATTTAGGGAAGCATTAATCTATATCCTTTGACTAATTCGCAATGTATATATTATAAAGTAACAGGATTCTACAAATAATTGTTGGTGTAATTAAAGGCTGCATCTTTAATACAATTCCGGAACAAATGTTTGCTCATTAATTGGCGGCCGATCATATTTGTCTGTTCTTTTCAATTTCGGAAGTTTAATGGGTGCTTCTTTCCTATAAGTATAAGGGATTTTTGATAAGAAGTGTGCAATGCAATTCAACCTGGCCTTCTTTTTATTATCACTATTTACCGTATACCATGGTGCCTGGCGAGTATCTGTATGAAGAAACATTTCATCCTTTGCTTTTGAATATTTCACCCAGTTCTCTCGTGATTTTAAATCCATCATACTGAATTTCCACCTTTTCAATGGATTCTTTATCCTGTCTTTGAATCTTTTCTCCTGAACATCATCACCCACAGAAAACCAATATTTTATTAAAATAATTCCTGAACGTATCAGCATTTGTTCAAATTCAGGGCATGACCGTAAAAATTCCCTGTATTCTTCTTCTGTACAGAAGTCCATAACGTGTTCTACGCCAGCTCTATTATACCAGCTTCTATCGAAAAGAACTATTTCTCCACTGGCAGGAAGATGTGGAACATACCGCTGAAAATACCATTGCGTTTTTTCCTTTTCTGTTGGGACACCTAAGGCAACTACCTTACAGAAACGCGGATTTAAACGTTCAGTAATACGTTTAATTACGCCACCTTTACCCGCTGCATCCCTACCTTCGAATATAACAACGATCTTAGTATTCTTCTTCTGAACCCATTCCTGCATTTTCACAAGTTCAATCTGTAGCTTAAGCAGTTCTTTTTCATAATTAAGATCGTCAGCCATTTTAATTGAAGCTTTTTTGTCACCATTAATTCCGTTTGACTTGCTCATCTTATTAAGTTACATGTTTTCACATGCCTACAATTTAATAAAAAAAATAATATTTTCAGTGAATGTGAATTGTTAGATTAATATATCACCTCTTTAATAAAACCGTTTCTGAGCACTACTTTAGCCCGGGTTATGAATAATCCCCTTGATTCCCTTACCGATTTGGCAGAAATATTGAATGATCCTGTATAATCTGGATGTATCCAAATTTCACCGATACCGTTCTTAGATAATTCAAGTTCAGCTTTTTTGTCAAAATATTTGTTCCCGATCAGTTTGCCGGAGTAATATTCTACAATTTTGCTATTGTCAGACATATAGAAGTATAATAGTACTTGTTCAGCATAATCTCTTTCCTTTTCGATTTTAAAGAGGATCCGTGACGTATCTATAATTAGGTTTCCACCCGGTGAATACTCTTTTAGCCCACTCGCGGGATTGTTATGTTTGAATTCCTGGATTGTTTTCGTTCCACCATCTTTATAAAATCGGATTTCCGTGCCTGTCAATTTACCATTTTTAAAGGGCCTGATTCTATATACTTGCCCGCTTTTATAGTATTTCTTTTCAATTCCTTCTTTTTTATTGTCAATATAATTTACCAGGGTTGAGATCTGCCCGCTGGGGTAGTAGATTACGGCCTCTCCCTGGATTTTACCATTTTGAATAATTATTTTTGATTTAAGATTGCCGTCAACATCGTAAACGTACTTTGTCTCAGATATTACCTCGCGCTGATCTTTGGTTCCATTTTGCCTACAAGAAAAAAATAGGAGTATAAGAAGGAAAGTTAGACCTGTTTTTAAATAGCTATAAAAAAAATTAGTATTCACGGTAATTTTACATGTGAATACTAATCTATTTAAAAAGAGAAATAATTAAAAGGGGCTGATGAGTTAATGAATTGAATTCCTATGAACCATTTCCATTTTCAAGTTCCATCTTTTCCTGGTGATCAATAGAATGATATAAACTTGCAAATGATGAAGATACCCACATTGCCGCCGGGAAAAGACCAACAATCAGCATGATAAATCCCAAAACTATTATAAAGAATGATAACACACCCATGCCAAAGATCTTCCATCCGTGACCAGCTGTCATTTTCCAGCTTTTTTCAACGGCTTTTACTGCATCCAGGTTCCGGTCCATAACAATATAAGGAACGAAAACCAGCCGGCACGCAAATATAATTCCGGGGATTATAAGTAACATAAATCCTATTCCGATGATGGCTGTAGCCAATAGATGAGCGAGTATTATGTTAACATAATTGTTGAATCCAATAAACATTTCCTTAATGTCTAATTCCTGATCCCGGATCGCTTTTAAATACATCCAGTCCACGCCATAGGAAAATATCGGAAATAACAGCAGCCAATAAAAAAAGCCTAAAACCTGGAGTACTACGACACCCGGAGTAATATTATCTTTGAAACTTTCAGTGACACTGATAGGAACATGTAAAACAGTAATTATGATGGAAACCAGGAACAAATAAAGAAAGTATTTCCACATTTGTTTCCACCCGAAATTAAATGATGCGCTGATGCTTGAATCAGGGATATATGGTTTTTGTGGATCTTGAGTATTCATAATTTTAATTGTTTTGTTTATTCAATTATACGGGCAAAAAATGAAGTATTTAACAAACTAAAGTCGTGTTTTTAAATTCAATACTTTGGTAGGGTGATTGAGATCGGTAAAATACTTACATTTGATTTCATTAACATATGGTGACAACAATACTATATTTTTTATTATCATTATTCACAATTGGGTCTGTCGCTGGAGCAGTGCTAATTGCCAATTATTTAAGACGATCATACCCAGTCAATTTTGTTGAATCCTATTTTTATTATGTGATACTGATGTGTGCTTTTGGCATTTACGGGATATGGGGTTTGATTTTTATTAAGATCATATTGTCTCAGATTACGCTTTCCGACCACATTGTCTCAACCATTAGTTATGCCATACCTTTTCTTGGATTCCCATTTCTTATTATGGCGTGGTATATGTATTTGCGATACTGTTATGAGTTAAGCGGGTCAAAAGTTGGTAAAACTGTTTCAGTGGCATACTTCTTCTTTCATCTTTTCTTTTTCGTAATGCTTGGGTGGTCTATTGCTCAAACTGGTGCCGGATTGTTTACATTTCCCAGCATTAGCCTGATTTATGTATACCTGATCCTGGATGTAATTCTTACCGGTTGGGGATTGATATTTATTCTTTCTAAAACTTTTAGAAACAATTTCTCGGTCATTGTTCCTTATAGAAGATATGTTTTGATATCAATGGCGTTTTTATTATTAAAGGTTATTTCCGTCTACATATTCTACCTATATCCTGATACTGTTCCGGTTTTTATATTATTGTATTTCTTATCCATAGTGATCCCTCTGGTATATTTTTACAGTCAGAAAGATCATATCATTCGCCTGGATGAGGGAGATCAAAAAACCTCAAACTTTGATAATCTGATCGCTCGTTATGGAATTACACGAAGAGAACGAGAAATAATAAAAGAAGTTTGTTCAGGAAAAAGTAATCAGGAGATTGCAGACACACTATTTATTTCCCTGCAAACAGTAAAGGATCATACCCATAGAATTTATCTTAAAATGGATATAAAAAGAAGAGTGCAATTAATTAAGTTAATGCAGTTGAAATAGAAATAAGTCCCGCAATTAAACGGGACTTAAATTCTTATTTTTTAGTAGCTGTCATCGGGAATGAATTATAATCCACCCCGATTGTACCCGTAAATTTCGGTCCTTCGAAAGTGCCATCCATAACTAAGGTCATACCCTGGATATCAAAATTTGCAGAAAGCTTATCTTCAAGAATGGAGAGATCGTTTAATAGGATTTCTCCCATATCGGATGTCAGTTTTCCAACATATGCATCACCCTCTTTGGAAATGTTCATAACACCGATAACATCCCCATTTGGTGTACCTTCTACAAGGTATTCCCAGTCACCCAAATAAGCAGCTTCTTTACTTGTTTTCGTTCCGGCACATCCAGCCCAGATCAAACCGGCAAGCATTATTAACAGATAACTTGTTTTAAAAAAATTTGTCATAATTTTAATATTTCATGGATTAAAAAAAGTATATGTGAATATAAATATTAAATTATTTCTATACCTCAAATTCTCAATTCAATTGAGATCTTTTAGCTAAATAGATGAATTCCAAAAAATACTTCTAGCACTGTGATTACAAAAGTTATCCCTAATACGACCGGGGCAATATATTGCAAGCAGAAACCAACATATTTAGCGATCCATGATTTCAGGAATTTCTCATTGCCATAGGACAATTCTCTGAATAATTTACGGCGTTTCCATATGTATACTGCAAAAATGGATATAAAGAAACCTCCGATCGGTAAAAATGTATTGAGTGCCAGATCTGTAATGAAAGTCATGAAGTCTGTTGCCTTGTCTGCCCCGAAGTAGGTAATGAAATTAGAAAAGAAATCCGAATATCCATTTCCAATAAGGGAAGGGACGCCAATTATAAATATCACTGCGGCAGATATCCAAACAGCAATTTCCCGTTTTATTTTCTTCTGATCAACGAGATAGGAAACAGGTAGCTCCATCAATGAGATGGTAGATGTAAGAGCAGCAAAAGAAAGTAAAAGAAAGAATAAAGAACCAATTATAATGCCTAATATCGGACCCATATTTTCAAATACACCTGGTAAGGAAACAAAAATCAGGCCTGTCCCACCATCTGTTTCAAGCCCTTGTGAAAAGACAATAGGAAAAATCATTAAACCTGCCAGAAAAGCAATTCCAACATCCGCTAGGGTAACTATTGCGCCAGAACTGATAACGTCTTCATGTTTTTTAAGATAACTACCGTAAGTAATTAGTGCCCCCATACCAAGTGATAAGGAAAAGAAGGATTGACCCAATGCCCTGTAAATAACTTCTATGCTAAGTTTGGAGATATCCGGAACCAGGTAAAACTTTACACCTTCTATAGCATTGTCTAGCGTTAAGGCATAAATAGAAAGAAATACCATTATGGTAACTAAGATCGGCATTAGAATTTTGCTGGCCCTTTCAATGCCATTAGTGATGCCTTTTGAAACAATAAAGGCAGTGACGACCATAAACAATAGAGAATATCCGCCCACTTCTGCGATATCCATTATAAACCCTTCGAAATTTTTCCCGATGTCAAAATTTCCCAATAAAATTTCAACGAAGTAACCGAAAACCCAGCCAGCCACAACATTATAGAAGGATAATATTAGCACACCACATAGGACACTCAAATACCCTATGAAGGTCCAGTTCGGGTGTTTCATAGCTTGAAAGGCACCCACAGGGTTTTTTTGCGATCTTCGGCCTATTGCAATTTCTGTAATCAACAGTGGGTAACACAATACAAAACAAAAAAACAGATATATGATTAAAAAGGCAGCACCACCTCCCTTACCAACTTCAAAAGGAAATTTCCAGATATTTCCTAAGCCGACTGCACTTCCGGCCGCTGCGGCTATAAATCCAAATCTTGATGAAAATTTATTTCTTTTTTGTACCATTAAACACGCCCTGGTCAGGATTAAAAGTATTTCCCTGAAGGATCAAATAAAGTATATAGAAACTTACTATGCAAATAAATTTGAAATCTTTAGGGAAATTGTATTACTTATTGGTTTCAAAAGTAATTTAGTATTTATCAAGTTTAAATTCAGATAGAATGAATTATAAACAGGTTTTATTAAATCCAATGCTAAAATTTTGGTATTTATTTATTGTATGGTTGATGATGTTTACAAACCATCAACTGGTTGCAGAAATGAATCAATCTTCACCTGTTATTGTCGATGTTGATTTTGATCACTTACAAACTGGCTCCTTCACTACTTTGAATTTTAAAAATTTAGTAATTAGATCTAAAAATGGGGAAGACCGCATCTTAGGGAAAGGGGGCAGGATTCAGTCGCAATGTTTATTTATTACCGGGGGAGAAGACCATTTATTAGAATTTAATGTTTTTAATGATCAAATTCCAATTCAACATATATCCTTTAGCGGTCAAAGATTAAGTTCAGAAATGCCTTTCGAAATTTCTATTGAAGTGCTTGTGAAAAATGAATGGCATGAAATATTCAATGATGTATCTCTTTTTAAAATTGGTAGTTTCTCGGATAGAATTTACATTTCAATCCCTCATGATGAAGTTTTAAAGTTCAGGATCCGAAGTTCCAGCCCATCAAATGGGGGTTTATTACTGGACGACCTGATTTTACTGGACAATTCATCTATGGAGATATTGGATTTCAATTCCCGCAAATTAAAACTGCCAGTGCTTATTAATAAACCTCAAAATTGCATACAGAAGATCTCAATAATAACGAATGGAGAAAGTGATCCCGGATTACTGGAAAATATAAAGATCCGTTTTAAGCATCCAAATGATTCGCAAACGATCAAATCTGTGCAGGTTTTTTACACAGGATCAAATCCTCATTTCAATACAGATACAGAAATCATAAATATTGATAACCCTGGTTCATCAGTAGAAATAAAAGGAAATCAATTTTTACATCATGGAGAGAATAA
>CAYMFU010000145.1:0-12125 GCA_964389805.1 uncultured Roseivirgaceae bacterium
GAAATGTGATAGATAAAAAACTTTTGATTTCGTCGGTACAACTCATTTCTTTCGGGTTTGCCAAGAATTCTTATGATCTGATTATTGGTTATACCTAAGATTTCATTCTGATATCCTATTATCTCCTTATAAAGCTTGAGCCTTTTCTCCTTACAGCCATATGTATCCGATTTCCAGGATTCAGAATCAAAGGAAACGGATATATCATTTGAACATCCGCTTACTAATAATATAACCAATATGGATGAAACTGATCTTAACATAAATCCAAAACTAAAATGGGATCCTTACATTAAATTCATGAAGTTAAAATATTTTAAAATTATTTGTTCATTTTCCATTACAATTCCTCGCTAAACAGAATATTATTGTATAAAAATTAAGGAATGAACAAGTTTCTCAAATTTTTCATAACAGTCTCTATTATCGTTTTCCTGGTCACCCTTTTAATTGTTTATGCATTCTTGCCGGACCCTACAGGGATATTGTTCAATGAAAATGGATTGCGCATTCACGAAACGCCAAAAGATACATTTTTCTATTCGGCATTGTTCCTGTTCGTGATCAGCCAGATTATCCTGATCCTTTTTAAAAAGGGAGTTATGCTTAAAACGAAGCTTAAGTTCCCGTATATAATTACCTGGTTCCAGGGATTTCATTTGTCTATCAATCTTTTTATTATATTAATACTGGCTTTTATTGGGCTGGCTAATAATGCTGTGGATTATACCTTCAGCAGTATACAATTCATTAGCTACATAGCGCCATTGATTGTGATCGTGTGGCTGTTCATGCTGCCGATCTTTCTGTTGCTTAAGAAATCATAATATATCACACCCTTTACGACCCATCAAATTATTTAATCAAACAGTTTAAGTGAAATTTTATAACATTCAATATATCAGCAAGATATATCAAATTACCTAAGATATGTTGCTTAAAAATTGTCGGAAATGTAGTTTTTTTGGCATTATTTTACTTGTATATTCACTCATTAATCCAAAAGGATATTTTGGTCAACCAAAGGAAAAGGAACCGTTAAATGGATAAAAAAACGAATGGCGAACAGTTTGTTTATGATGAAAGTACGATAAAATCCCTGGATTGGAAAGAGCACATCAGGCTGCGGCCTGGTATGTATATTGGAAAACTGGGAGATGGATCAGCTCAGGATGATGGTATCTACGTACTTGTTAAAGAAGTGATTGATAATTCCATAGATGAACATGTGATGGGTTATGGCAAAACTATTGACGTGAAGGTTGGTGATCACATGGTGGAAGTGAGAGATTACGGAAGGGGAATTCCGCTGGGTAAAGTAATAGATTGTGTGTCTAAAATTAATACAGGGGGAAAATATGACACACAGGCTTTTCAGAAATCTGTAGGCCTAAATGGCGTTGGTACAAAAGCTGTGAATGCCTTGTCGGCCTACTTCAGGGTTCAATCGTTTCGGGATGGGAAAACTACCTCTGGTGAATTTAGCAGGGGCAATCTTATAAAGAAACTAAAGAACAAATCGGCTAGCCGCCGCAACGGAACTTTGATCGTTTTTGAGCCTGATCCTGATGTATTTAAGAATTATCACTATATACCAGAATACCTGGAAAATCAAATCTGGAATTATGCTTACCTAAATGCGGGATTAACCATCATCTTCAATGGGATTAAATTCCACTCTGAAAATGGATTGCTGGACCTGATAAATAATAAAACAGATCCTGAGAGTCTTCGGTATCCGGTCATCCACTTAAATGGCCAGGATATTGAAATCGCACTTACGCATAATAACCTATATGGCGAAGAGTATTATTCATTTGTTAATGGTCAGTTTACTACGCAGGGTGGCACCCATTTAAGTGCTTTTCGGGAAGCAGTTGTTAAAACCATCAGAGACTATTATAAAAAGGATTTCGATGCATCGGATATCAGGGCCAGTATTGTTGGGGCTATATCAGTACGAGTCATAGAACCTGTTTTCGAATCTCAGACCAAAACAAAACTGGGATCTATTAATCTGTATCCCGGCGGACCTACCATGAGGACCTTTATAAACGATTTTATAAAAAAGGAGCTCGATAATTATTTACATAAGCATACTGAGGTTTCCGATGCTTTGCACAAACGCATTCTTCAATCTGAACGAGAGAGGAAAGACATAGCTGGCATTAAGAAGCTCGCAAACGAAAGGGCGAAAAAAGCCAATTTGCATAATAAGAAATTGCGAGATTGCAGGATTCACCTGGATGATCAAAAAAACGATCTCAGGAATGAGAGCATGATCTTTATCACTGAAGGAGATTCAGCAAGTGGATCTATTACAAAGTCCAGAAATGTGCAAATCCAAGCCGTTTTCAGTTTAAGAGGTAAGCCATTGAATTCTTTCGGATTGACTAAGAAAGTGGTATATGAAAATGAGGAATTCAATTTACTGCAGCATGCCCTGAATATTGAGGATGGAATTGAAGGGCTTCGGTATAGCAAAATAGTAATAGCTACTGACGCGGATGTTGACGGGATGCATATCCGGTTGCTTTTACTCACCTTTTTTCTGCAGTTCTTTCCGGATTTAATCAGGAACAGTCATGTGTATATTCTGGAAACTCCCTTGTTCAGGGTAAGAAATAAAAAGGAAACGTATTATTGTTATAATGAAGATGAAAAGCAGCAGGCGATGAAAAAGCTGGGTTCTAAACCAGAAATAACTCGTTTTAAGGGCCTGGGAGAGATATCACCTGATGAATTCGGTGGCTTTATAGGCGAAAACATAAGGCTTGAACCGGTCATTTTGCATAAAGACACGAGCATTAAAAATCTTTTGAAATTTTATATGGGGAAAAATACACCAGATCGCCAGAATTTTATAATTGATAATTTAAAAGTTGAAAAAGACCTGGTAGCAGATGAAGTAATTTAACAATGGCAGAAGATAATAGCAACAACGTATTTGAGGAATTACCCGAAGGTGAAAAAATTCATGATATATTACCAATTTCAGGTATGTATGAGAACTGGTTTCTGGATTATGCTTCCTATGTGATTCTTGAGCGAGCTGTCCCGGCCATTCAGGACGGTTTTAAGCCTGTCCAAAGAAGAATTCTTCATGCTATGAAGGAAATGGATGATGGCCGCTACAACAAAGTGGCGAACATCATTGGAAATACAATGCAATATCATCCTCATGGCGATGCATCCATCTCTGATGCAATCGTGGGCCTGGGGCAGAAGGATTTGCTTATTGATACACAAGGAAACTGGGGTGATATACGAACAGGGGATAAGGCCGCAGCTGCAAGATATATTGAAGCGCGTTTGTCAAAGTTTGCGTTGGAGGTTGTGTATAATGCACAAACCACAGAATGGCAACTGTCTTATGATGGAAGAAAAAAAGAACCAATAACGCTTCCGGTTAAGTTTCCCATGCTTCTTGCCCAGGGTGTTGAAGGAATTGCTGTTGGACTGTCTACCAAAATCCTTCCTCACAACTTTAACGAATTAATTGATGCCTCCATTAATATACTGAATAATAAAAGGATTCAGCTGTTTCCTGATTTTCCAACAGGAGGCATGGCTGACTTCAGTGAATACAATAAAGGAATGCGGGGAGGAAGGATCAGGGTAAGAGCGCGCATCGAGGAATTTGATAATAAGACGCTGATCATTAAAGATATACCCTTTGGCATTACAACAACTGGTTTAATAGAATCCATAATTAAAGCTAGTGAAAAAGGGAAAATAAAAATTAAGAAGGTTATTGACAATACCGCAAAGGACATTGAAATACTCATTTATCTTGCTCCTGGACAATCACCACATATTACAATTGACGCCTTATATGCATTTACCGATTGTGAAGTATCAATATCCCCGAATGCCTGTATTATCCTGGATGAGAAACCCCATTTTATGGATGTTCTCCAGATACTTAAGATCAACACCGATCAAACCCTGTATTTGCTAAAACGTGAACTTGAAATTAAGCGGGCTGAATTGCTTGAAAGGATATTGTTTTCCTCCCTGGAAAAGATCTTTATTGAGAACCGGATATATAGGGATATTGAAGAATGCGAAACATGGGAAGCGGTTATTGAAACAATTGACAAAGGTCTGGAGCCATTTAAAAACCAATTTTACAGGGAAATTACAGAAGAGGATATTGTTCGCTTAACAGAAATTAAAATTAAACGGATATCAAGATTTGATTCCTTCAAAGCAGATGAAAGTTTAAAGAAACTCGAGGATGATCTTAGCCAGGTTGAGTTCCATTTAGAAAACCTGGTGGATTATGCCATTAACTACTTCAAGAACCTGAAGGAAAAATATGGAAAAAACAAGGATCGCAAGACTGAAATTAAGAATTTTGATTCAATAACAGCTACCGTGGTGGCTGCAAATAACCAAAAACTATATGTTAACCGGGCCGATGGATTTATTGGGTATGGACTTAAAAAAGATGATTTTGTAAGTGAATGCTCTGATCTGGACGACGTAATTGCTTTTCGTAAGGACGGTAAGTTCAAGGTTTCCAGGATTGCAGATAAAGTGTTTGTAGGAAAGGATATATTGCATACTGCCGTTTTCAATAAGAACGATGAGCGGATGGTTTACAATATGGTCTATCTGGATGGTAAATCCGGTAAATCTATGGTTAAACGGTTCCAGGTAATGGGCATTACACGTGATAAGGAATACGATCTGTCCAAAGGGCATAAGGGATCAAAAGTGTTGTATTTTACAGCCAATCCAAATGGTGAGGCGGAAATTATTACAGTAAATCTTGCATCTGGCAGCTCAGCGAGGAAAAAGATCTTTGATTTTGATTTTACATCCATTGATATAAAGGGGAGGGGATCACAAGGAAACATATTGACCAAATATCCTGTTCGTAAAATTCAGCTTAAAACTACAGGTATTTCCACATTAGGAGGATTAGAAATATGGTACGATCCAACAATTGGAAGACTGAACAGGGACAACCGTGGTAAGCATCTGGGAAATTTCAAACCCGAAGACCAGATAATTGTATTGACAAAAGACGGTTCCTATACATTGACGAGTTTTGATTTGACAAACCGTTTTGAACCCGAGAAGGTTATTTTCATGGACAAATTCCAACCTAATGATATTATATCTGCTGTATATTATCATGGAGGAAATAAAACCTACTATGTCAAACGGTTCATGATCGAAACATTATCGACCGGTAAGAAATTTAATTTTATATCAGAAGAGAAGGGAAGCAGGTTAGAAGTGGCTACTAATAATAAGAACCAGAAAATAAGGGTGCATTATAATGTTAAGAGAAAAGATGCAAAAAAAACGGATGAATTTGTGCTTGATGAATTAATAGAAACAAAAGGTTGGAAGGCTATCGGAAATAAACTTTCCAACAATAAAATACGAAAGATAGAACTTCTTAATGGTAAAGAGATAAAACAAGAAAAAATCCCGGAAATAACCTCCCCGGTAGCAACACGAAATGCCACTAAATCCGAACCTATTAGAAAGAAAGAGGGGAGTAGATCCGGACAAACAGATAAAAAGATCGAATCCCAGGATATGCCAAGTGATCCTGAAGAAGATCCTGTGCAAGGATCACTCAATACAAAGAAAGAGAAAAAGGAAGCGAAGTCTGATGAAAAGGATGCTGAAGCTGACAAAAAGGTAGAGAAAATAAAATCTGTACAGAAACGAAGAAAAGAAAATAATCCCCAGCAAACTACAAAAACCGATAATCGAACCAAGTCCAAAGATGCAGGAATTTCAGAATATGATAAGCCACCTTCAAGCGAGAAGCCGGTTACTGAAGATGAAATATTTGAAGTGGGTAGTACCATAGATCTCAACTTCGATCAGCCTCAGAAAAGTGATGATCAACTTGATTTATTTGGAGATTAAGCTCTAAAAATTGTGAAGATCCCCTGCCGATATTTTATCTTAGCATTTGATTGTGGTTTGGCAGAGCCAAAGGACAGCAAATCTGGAGGTGCAATTTATAAAAATATGTCAACTTTAGTGCTTGTATGAATAAATGAAGATTTCATTTTATATATTATTATTATCTTTTATAATTGGATTTGGCAGTTGCGGCTCATCAAATGATAAAAAATCAATAATTGTTGACCCTGGGATAAAAATTCTGGATTTATTTGAATCTCTGGAATATATTGATAAACTTCTAGAAAATGATCCCTCCTCATCTGAACTTTTACTAAAAAAAGCCGAAATTTTATATGAACTTCAAGATTTTGACCTTTCATATGAGACCTTATCATTAATACCGAAATCTGAAAAGAATACGAAATTCCGGATCCTGGAAATTCAACTTAACCTCCAAAAGGATAGTATTGATAAAGCACTTTCAGCTGCTGAATTCCTGTATAATTATGATGAAATCGAATCGATTGATTTAAATGAACAGCTTGCTTACCTATATGCTGAAAAAAGGGATTTTCTTAAGGCCATCGACCATATAAATTATTGTATAGATAAAAACGCAGGTAATCCTAAATTTTTCTATTTAAAGGGTCTTTACTATTACAATTTTAAAGACACCCTGAACGCTTATCAGCATATTGAAAAAGCCCTTAATAATGGTTATGAGGAAATGAATGGCATCATACTTTATTCAGATCTGTTAATGGCGTCAAATAAGCCAGATGAAGCATTTGGAATGGTAAATGAATACCTCCAGAAAGAGCCCCAAAATACTGACCTGAAAAATTCATTGGCAAAAATCTATAACATGAAAGAAATGTATACGGATTCCAAGGAGATCTCTTTTGATTTGCTCATGGAAGATTCTCCTGGATTCGGCCCTTTTCTTAATCTTGCCGATGTATATCTGGATACATACGATTATGATTCAGCTATTTATTTTGCAGACAGGGCCTTAGAGATCGATAACCAACTGAATGAAGCTTACTATATTTTAGGCAAGGCACACCGGGCCAAGGAGCAAGTATATAATGCCTATAACGCTTACAGTAAAGTGCTTGAATACGACCAGGGTGATCCATATGCACTTTCGGAAATGCAGAAACTTGAAAATTATATTGCATATTTGCAGAGAATTAAGAGGGAGTACGAATCTCGACCTATACTTCCAACCTTAAAACCCAAAAGTATTGAACAGTAAATGAGTAATAAAATAAATATAAAGTTTCCAGATGGAAGTGTCCGGTCATATGAGCAAGGAGTTACAGGATTTGAAATAGCCCAAAGCATCAGTGAAGGATTGGCCCGTATGGCTTTGTCTATAAAGGTTGATCATGAAGTATGGGATTTGAATCGGGAAATCATAAAGGATTCTGAAGTAAAACTGCTAACATGGAGGGATATTGAAGGAAAATCTACTTTCTGGCATAGTTCTGCCCATTTAATGGCAGAAGCTTTAGAAGCTGTTTATCCAGGCATTAAATTTGGCATAGGCCCTTCAATTGACAATGGATTCTATTATGATGTTGATTTTGGTAGCCAGGAATTTGATACAGCTGATCTGGAAAAAGTGGAAAAGAAGATGCTGGAAATAGCCCGGCTTAAAAATCAGTATATCCGTGAACCAAAATCAAAAAAGGAAGCGATAAGTTATTTCAAAGATAAGGGTGACGACTATAAGTTGGAATTGCTTGAAGATCTTGTCGATGGAGAAATTACTTTATATCATTCTGGAAATTTCATAGACTTATGTAGAGGCCCACATATTCCTGACACCAGCAATATAAAAGCCGTGAAATTATTGAATATAGCTGGAGCTTACTGGCGCGGGGATGAAAAAAACAAACAACTAACCCGCATATATGGCATTTCCTTTCCAAAGCAAAAGGAATTAACAGAGTATCTGACATTACTTGAAGAGGCAAAAAAGAGAGACCATAGAAAATTAGGTAAAGAGTTAGAACTATTCGCTTTTTCTGAAAAGGTGGGGCTTGGATTACCACTATGGTTGCCTAAAGGTACCCAATTGCGTGAAAGGTTAGAGAATTTCCTCCGCAAAGCTCAGGTGAAGGCCGGATACCAGGGTGTTGTTACACCTCACATTGGTCACAAAAAATTGTATGTGACCTCGGGACATTATGATAAATATGGAAAAGATTCCTTTCAACCTATTCAAACTCCAAATGAGAACGAAGAATTTCTTTTAAAACCAATGAACTGCCCGCATCATTGCGAAATATATGCTGTAAAACCAAAAAGTTATAAGGAATTGCCCTTACGTTTGGCTGAATTTGGAACTGTATACAGGTACGAGCAAAGCGGTGAGTTACACGGTCTTACCAGGGTAAGGGGATTTACTCAAGATGATTCGCATATTTTCTGTCGACCTGATCAGGTCAAGGATGAGTTTAAAAATGTTATTGATCTGGTTCTTTATGTATTTAAAGCACTTGGATTTGAAGAATTTACTACTCAGATCTCTTTGCGCGATCCGGATAATAAAGATAAATATATAGGTGATGATGAAGCTTGGGAAAAGGCACAGAAGGATATTATTGAAGCCACAGAGGAGAAAGGATTAAAAACAATAACCGTACTGGGAGAGGCTGCTTTTTATGGCCCAAAACTTGATTTTATGGTAAAAGATGCCTTGCAAAGAAGCTGGCAATTAGGCACCATACAAATAGACTACAATCTGCCAAAAAGATTCAATCTGGAGTATATAGGTGCCGACAATCAGAAACACAGACCGGTCATGATACATCGGGCTCCATTCGGGTCTATGGAAAGATTTGTGGCTTTGCTGATTGAGCATTGTGGGGGTGATTTCCCATTGTGGCTTGCACCGGATCAGGTGGTTGTGATTCCTGTGTCTGAAAAATATACCGAATATGCTGATAAAGTTTTCAAACAACTTGAAGTAAATGGCATTACCGGATATGTTGATAGCAGGGATGAAAAGGTAGGGAAAAAGATAAGGGATTCAGAAATAAATAAGATCCCTATGATGCTGATAGTAGGAGAAGCCGAAGAGAAATCAAATCAAATATCTCTCAGAAAACGAAAAGAAGGTGACGTGGGCAAATATGATCTTGAAGAATTTATTGAGTATTTTTCGGATGAAGTGGACAAAAGTCTGGAAAATGTCCAATAAATTCCCTATTATTGACCCATATCGGCCAAATATGTAAAAATTTCTATCATATTAGTTGTGAGATAAAATAAATTATTAGCGATATTTGCACTTCATTTATTAAAAGCAGTTTAAACTATCAAACCAAGAAATAGATATGTAATGAGGGGGAGGGTCGAGGAACCCTACCGAATCAATGATAAAATAAGAGCACCAAGAGTCAGGGTTGTAGGTGAGAATATTAATGTAGGGGTATATTCAATTGAAGAAGCCCTGCAAATAGCAAAGGGTATGAGTTTAGATCTTGTTGAGATCTCTCCGAAAGCTGATCCTCCTGTTTGCAAAATCATCGATTACTCGAAGTTCAAATACGAACAAAAGAAAAAACAGAAAGAAATAAAGGCTAAGGCTCAGAGAACAGTGGTTAAAGAAATCAGATTCGGGCCTAATACTGATGATCATGATTTTAATTTTAAAACGAAGCATGCTTTAAACTTTCTGAAAGATGGTGCCAAGGTAAAGGCATATGTTCATTTCATTGGAAGAACGATTGTGTTTAAGGAAAGAGGTGAAATATTATTATTAAAGTTTATGCAGGAACTGGAAGATTATGGCAAAGTTGAACAGATGCCAAAATTAGAAGGTAAACGTATGACGGTAATATTATCGCCTAAAGGAAAAATTAAATAAATAAAACGGTAAGATGCCTAAAGTAAAAACAAAGTCAGGAGCAAAGAAACGTTTTAAACTTACTGGTACGGGTAAAATTAAAAGAAAGCACGCTTATAAAAGCCATATCCTTACCAAGAAAGAGACAAAACGAAAGAGAAATCTGGAACATGCGACATTGGTTGATAAAGCAGATGTTCCAAGAGTAAAAAAGATGTTGAACATCTAAGGTTTAATGTGTAACCCGGCTTCTGGTATGTAAGACCCTAACAGGGCACCAACAGCCAAAAACGAATTAAAAATGCCAAAATCAGTTAACAATTCAGCTTCAAAAGCAAGAAGGAAAAAGGTCCTCAAACATGCCAAAGGTTATTGGGGAAGAAGAAAAAACGTTTGGACAGTAGCTAAAAATGCTGTTGAAAAAGGATGGACCTATGCTTACAGGGACAGAAAAGCAAAAAAGAGGGAGTTTAGAAAATTATGGATTCAGCGTATAAATGCCGGTGTTCGTGAATATGGAATGTCCTATTCAAAGTTTATGGGCGGCCTCAAGGAGTCAGGTATTGAAATCGACAGAAAGGTTTTAGCCGATTTGGCAATGAATCACCCTGAAGCATTTAAAGCTATCGTAGATAAAGTGAAAAAATAGTCATCCAATAAAACACTGAAGAGCCGGATCAAAAAGTCTGGCTTTTTTTTGATCAATGTATTCCTGACGAACGTGATTCGCTATCACTCATCTGCATCGAATACGAAATTATTATACGCATTCAATAATTCCTGATAGGTCTTAATTTCTCTCAGACGATTGGCAAGAGCAATCCCTTTTTTAAAAGCACTTTCTGCCTGCTCATTATCACCATTCTTCAAATACAAATGAGCGGCCTGGTAATATACAGGCAAATAGTCAGGGTATTTATTCATGAGTATTTCAAACCTTTCGAGTGCCAGTTCTTCATCACCTGTTTTGATATACTCCAAACCCAATGCGTATTGCAAAAATGTATCCTCTGGATCATCCTTTAGCAGATTTTTTAATTCATATATCCGATCATTCATTATGTAATAATTTTAATTTGGAATATAGTTCTTTATCTTAATCAGGTGATATAAATTTGGATAAAATCTCAACATGTATGAAAATTCTGGTTTGCATAACTCATGTTCCTGACACAACGTCAAAAATTGCTTTTATAGATAATAACACAAAATTTGACAGCACGAATGTACAGTATATTATTGGTCCATATGAAGATTATGCGATATCGAAAGCTGTTGATATGAAATCTTCAAATAGCGCACATGTAACTGTGCTGAACGTGGGAAGATCCGAAGCCGATCCAAGTCTTCGGCGAGCACTGGCTCTAGGTGCCGATGAAGCGGTGAGGATAGATGCAGATCCAGATGATACTTTTTATGTAGCGTCACAAATCGCAAATCATGTTAAAGAAACACCCTATGACCTTATATTGATGGGCAGGGAGTCTAGCGATTTTAATGGTGGAATAGTTCACTCCCTGGTAGGAGGCTTACTTGGCATTCCTGCTTTTTCACCCGTAATGCAGCTTAATATCAGTGATGTAAAAGTGGAAATGACCCGGGAGATAGAAGGTGGTAAAGAGTATTTAGAAGCAAATTTGCCCCTGATTGCAGGTTGTCAGGAACCCATTGCTGAATGGAAAATTCCAAATATGAGAGGAATTATGACTGCCCGGACAAAACCTTTTCAGGTCGTTGAGGCATATGAATCTGAATCTCGATCTATAAATAAAAGTTTCGAACTTCCTGCAGAAAAAGAAGGAATTCAGCTCATTGATCCTAATGATGTTGAAAAACTTCATGATTTGTTAAGGAATGAGGCCAAAGTAATTTAATCAAGTGCAATGTCAACAATCGTATTTTTAGAAAAAGAAGGATCAAACATCAGGAAAACGTCCCTGGAAGCCATATCCTATGCCTGCGAGATATCGAAAATAGCAAACACTTCTGTAACTGGAGTGGCCTTTGGAGATCTGGAATCGTCACAATTAACTAAAACAGGAATTTATGGATGCGATAAGTTGATCCATGTAAATGAGCCAAGCTTTAACCAGGCGGTAATAAATGTATATGCCCATGCTCTGAATCAAATCATGATCGATGAAGCAGCAGATCTATTCATAACCGCTCAATCTGCACTGGCTGATCCGATTGCTGCCAAAATTGCTATTTTACAGAAGGCTAGTATCGCAACTAATGTTTCGGAATTACCGAATATTGGAAGTGAATTTATAGTTCGAAGAAGTATTTACTCAGGAAAGGCTTTTGAAGATCTGGTTTTAACATCCCCAAAGAAGGTTATTTCAATAAAAAGAAACGCAGTTGGATTAATCGAGAATCAAAAGGA
>CAYMFU010000146.1:0-15301 GCA_964389805.1 uncultured Roseivirgaceae bacterium
TAATATATCCTATTTAAACTGATGTGAATAGGACTTTTTTGGATTATTAAACACAGTCATTTAAACAATTTACAATAAATTATTTAAAAGCAAAAAAGATTTAAAAAATATAATTTGATATAAATCAGGGAGTTACAGACAGGGAATGCAAAAAAATATGCTAACGGATACTTATAATATCCCGTAAGATGACCTGATCAGATTTAGTGTATATTCCATCCAGGTATCTGATTTCTTAATACGATCCTTTAAGGATGCATCCAGGGGATAATCAACTTTGAAAGGATCTCCCATCTCATATCCTTTTACTGCAGTTTTAAAAGTAGTTTGTGGAATATTAACAACGATCCGGGTATTCGGCAATGTATACTGTTTGCTGTTGTCGTTGCAATAAAACCTACTGCCCGGTTCTTCCCCGATGAAAACAGCACGGTTGTGATATCTCAATAGTGATATCAAATGCCCTGTGGTCGACAAGCATCCCCCATCAACAATGGCATAACATTTCCCTGTGTAATTGGGAGTTGCCGCCTCCATAGGTTTATATAGCGGTTCGAATTCGGGAACCTGATCATTTTCCTGGAAGTAGGTAAAATCTTTTAAGGAAAGATGGGCGTACAGAATGGCTGCAAATATTGGATGCCCTCCATGATTCCCCCTGAAGTCAAGAACGAGGTTATGAATATCTGCTTCATGGATTACCTGGAATATACTATCGATTAAATTGAGGTAACTGTTAACATCCGGCAAGGCGAAAGACGGGATATCAAGAATAGCTGTGCTCTGCTCTATTATAAGAGGCAGCAAGGTTGGTGAAAAAGATATATCAGCATCATTCCCTGAGTATAATGATGAATATGGAACAGCACGTATACTTATTGAATCTATTCCCTTTGCACCTGGTTTAATATATTCGATCTGGAATTGCCCTGAATTATCTATCAGGTTAAAATAAGATCCAAAATTCTTGTTTAGTTCATAGTATTTTGTGGTTTTATTGTATCCTTCAGCAGGAATGAATGTTAGCAATCTGGTTATTATATTTTCTGCCGGCACATTATTTATTCGGACTATTTCAGATCCAGGCTCTATATAATTCTTATCATCAGCACTTGAGACTGTCCAGGCCTTATCATTTTTTATGAACAATTTGAGTGGGAAATAGTGGTTATAAGCTTGCTGAGCCTTAATGTAATTGTCTGGCAACCTGATACCAGTATGACTACATCCAATTTTACTGACTATTGGAGAAGCTAAATTATGAAATTCCCGTAATGTTAACTCTGAACCAAGATTTTGATTGACAGTATAATACAAGGCATCATAGGCCTCCTCACTAGTGTATAGATGGTACTGAGGGTGAATCTCTGAAAGGTGGCCTCGCAGGAACAGTATATCTTCTATTAGTTGAGACGAAGAATACTTTTTCTCCAAAATATCCCTGCCTACAACTGTCAATGATTTCTCAGCGGTAGCGTTTGTGTCTTTCTTAACAACATTGACCGCGTGACGCCTACCATCAGGGAAAATAAAATCACCTTTGAATTCCGAAAGATCTGAATTTAACTGACCTTCAAAGGATGTTTCTTTAGCCGGGATCAAAAAGGAAAGAATATTATCTTTAAATTCAATTTTTTTGATATCGTCATCCTGAATTAAAGTTGATCCATCATACATTTTAATCTTCCCTGATAAAATTTCATCCTCGTTAACAGAAAAGAAAATTTCCATTTTAAACTGCTTCATAAACAGGCCTTCCCATAGACCCTTTATATTATCCTGATAACAAAAAGAATTAATACTTATAGCAAGGAAGAAGATTCCTAAAGGGAAAGATTTAGATATTTTAAGCTTTGTTTTCATGACCTTGATTTTTTGTTGTTGTATAGTGAATTTGAATTTCTGGCAAAATCCCTGGCAATGATATAAGTGAAGTATGATTTTACTTTCTGAATGGCAAATAGGTCAATAGTAACCAGGCCAGTGCAGCTATCATGAATGTGACCAATCCAAAAATTGTTGTTCCGAATGACACTTTTATACCAGTCATTACGATATCAGGATTTATATCTCCGGCGGCTTTAATTGCATCAATGGCATCCCAGATTCCTGTAATCTGTCCAATCATACCTAAAGCAAGATTGAAGCTGCCTAATACAAGGAGGGTATTCAGACTTTTCTGCAAAGCTTGATGGTCGGGCTCCGCCTTTCGGAACTTAAGATATAATGAATAAATGATCAGGATCAATACGATCAGCAACATTGCGGCAAGCGGTATTTTGAATGGCCCCAGGCTATGACCAATAACATTATCTAAGAATAAAAGTATCATTTTAATTTAAATTTAGTTAAACCATTAAAAACATGATTAAAACTAAGCCGAACAATTCAAAAATATTTTTTAAATAGACTGTTGCCCCATTTAAAACAATATATAACTTTTAGACGAAGACAGATGTCGTTTACAGGTCAGGAGTGGTCGTATTCCACTATTTATTTGTAGTTGGTCTATATTTCAACATTCTTTCTGCTTGTTTCAATATATAATTATAATTTTATTAAAGAAACATTCAGAAAGTGAAAGGATTACCGGAAATATTTAGAAATTCTACAATCAGGGTTCTTACCCATATTATTTTCTGGATATTCGTCCTAATCTACTATACCTTTTTCTTTGGACACCAACAGGGATTCTATCTGATCACGTTCAAATTTGTTATTTTATTGATGCCCATTACCATCGGCACCACGTATTTTTTCAATTATTATCTTATCCCTCGTTTCCTGTTAAAGAAAAAAATAAAACAGTTTATCCTTTTCAGCCTATATACTTTGATCTTTTCATTCTGGATCACTTCGTTGATCTTTCTACCCACGATTACACTTATAGGGCCCGGACCGAGCATATTCGACAAATCCCTTATCGATCTGTATTTTGTGATCGTAGGGCTATATTCAGTGGGCATACTGGCCATTTTGATCAAGCTACTGAAGTACTGGTACGAACAGCAACATTTGGCAATTCAATTGCTGAAAGAGAAGACTGAAGCTGAGCTTGCCATGCTGAAAGGGCAGATAAATCCACATTTTCTGTTCAACACACTTAACAATATTTATTCACTCGCACTCAAAAAATCCGATTTAACCGCTGAAGCTGTAGTCAAATTATCTGAAATGCTGGATTATCTATTGTATGAATGCAATGCCGAAATGGTAAATATAAAAAAGGAAATCAAATTGATCCAGAACTACATATATCTTCAGAAGATAAGGTTCGGGGACCGCTTAGACATTCAATTCAAAGCTGAAAACACGAATGATCAGCAGATGCCTCCTATGATCATATTGCCATTTATCGAAAACAGTTTCAAGCATGGGGCAGGTATGCAATCGAATAAAGTCTGGATCAAGATTAAAATAAGGTCTGAAAACAATACGTTGAATTTTAATATCATAAACAGTATATCGTTACAAAAAGATATAGATAATAAATCTGTTTCCGGGGGTATCGGATTAGAAAATGTAAGAAAAAGACTCCGGCTATTGTATCAAAGTGATTTTTCCCTTGACATTGAGAATTTATCTGATACTTTTAGTGTTCAATTAACGATTCCAACAGGATATAAGAAATGAAGACCCGGTGTATCATAGTGGATGATGAACCCCTGGCCGTAGAGGCCATTCAAATGCATGTTGAAAAATTCGATAGTCTTAGGTTAGTGGCTACCTGCATGGATGCCTTTCAGGCCTTCGACATATTGAACAGGACCCGGATAGATCTAATGTTTCTTGACATCCAGATGCCTGAAGTTACCGGATTAGACTTTCTTAAATCACTTAAGAATCCGCCAAAAGTTATATTAACAACAGCTTACCGCGACTATGCAATTGATGCTTTTGATCTTAGTGTTGTTGATTACCTGTTAAAACCGATCTCTTTTGATAGGTTTATGCAGGCGATCAATAAATTTTATGAACAAAGCAGCAGCGAACTGGTGATGCCGGGAACTACCAGAAACCAGGAGGAGTCGAATCCAGACCATATATATGTCAGATCGGATAAAAAGAATGTAAAAATAAGATTTGATGAAATCCTGTATATAGAAAGCATAAAAGATTATGTAAAGATCGTATGCATTAGCAGAACGATCATTTCTAAGATCCTGATCAGCGAATTGGAATCTAAATTACCTGCAGAGTTGTTTCTAAGAATTCATCGTTCTTATATTATATGTATCCGGAATATTGAAGCCTATTCACCGACTCACATTGAGGTACCAGGCAAAGAACTCCCGATAGGCAGGAATTACAAGCATGAGGTAATTAATACCTTGCAGAGAAAATAAGTCCACTTTTGCCATTGGAAACAGGTTTTTAATTATTCATTCCAACTGGAAGCCAAATTTGCTGAATATTAATTTAAATACATCAGGACATCCTGTAAAGTGCTGTCATGGAGTCATCTCTTAGGTTGAAGCTTTACCATATCCGGTTCATAAGTGAATACGACCACTTTATCAGATACTTTCTCCAAAATGGGCCGTAATACTTTTTCAGCATTTAAGGTGGTCTGCTCTAATATGCCGTTTTCAAGGGCACTGATGAGGATTTGATCTTCTGCTTCGCGATATGCATTATCTATCGCCCTTGTTACTTCATCATCGTCAGGGAAAATATTACTCCAGAAACCGGACCTTTCAAAATCATAAACCCGTGATTTTTCAAGATCGAGTTTGTGGTAACACAACTCTGGTTGGGGCATTTTAAAGAACAGGGTATCCCCTGAAATTATTACGCTGTTCAGGTCCATATTTTGCAGATCAATACAACCCACTGCTTCACCGGCGGCAATCAGGGCTACTTTGAGGTCCGGATTATAGTCGTAGGTCTTCAAAGCAGTACTGCTGTTGATCTTTCCCTCACTTATAGCCTGGTAATCATAAATTTCCTTAAAATTATATTTTACCAGCTCCAACTTGCCCAACTCTTCAATCCTTTCTATAATAATTGTAGTATTCCGATTTTCTAGAACTTCGCTATTAAACGAAGGGAGTTTAATTCCAAGTGACCATAGCAATAATACCGTCAGTAATAAGATCCAGGGGATGAACAACAAAGCCAGTTTATATCTTTTTATCATATCCGTAAAATCCTATTATTTAATTCCATTTTTCAATATCATCCTCAGGCAGCAATGCGGGATCAATAACCACATGCTTGATCTTCAATCGATTCCAGGTATACAAAATGTGAATCAATCCATCACCTGACTGTATGACCGCAGGATAGGAATACTCTCCTTTTGTATCTTCCAGGACAAGGCCGGCATACCATTTCTGACCATCCTCTGAAACAGCTATGTTTAAAGGAAACCTGTCCCCTCCCCATTTCCCTTTGGGAGTTAACGTATGATTGTATACCAGAATATGTTTCCCGCCTTTTACAGTTACCCCGTCAATACCGGAATTTGGATTGGGCAGTTCAGTGGCTTCCAGCTTAGTCCATGTTTTACCACCATCTTTTGAGGATGAGGAAATAACATATCCCTCCTTGCTTCTACAAAGAATCATGACCGTTCCATCCGGGTTTTGAATAATAGTGGGCTGAATAACATTAAATTTTGAGGTCTGGTTGACGAAGACAGGCTCTTCCCAGGTATTTTCATCGGGATCATACATCTCCATCTGCACCTTCCAACCTTCATGCTCTGTACTTGAGGGGCATAAAAGCTGGTTTTCACCAATGGCAACAGGTTTATTTTTTATGGGACCTAATATCCCTTCAGGAAGCCTGAATTCTTCCGACCAGGTATCCCCATCATCATCAGAGTATTTCAGCATCCCCCACCATTCCGACGGGCTGGGTCCTACTTTATAGAACAGGTATAATCTATTATCAGGTGAGTAATACAAAACAGGATTCCAGCAAGGGTATCTTTTATTTCCAACAATTCCATTAGCTATAGAAACCGGAGCACTCCAGGTATGGTCTGTTTTTTTGCTGATCCATATCTCCACATCTTTATGCTTCTCATGTGTCCCGCCAAACCAGGCTGCGTACAAACCTGATTGTGTTTCTGCTATAGTAGAAGCATGGCATGATTTGAATGGAGCTTCATCATAAATAAATTCTTCAATTTTAACGGGATTCTCCTGACCGAGTAAATTCAGATACAACAGCATCCCGATTTCAAGTAGTATAAATATCCTAAGCATTATATCCCGGGTTTAGACAGGTATGTTGATATCAAATTGCGTATAACTTCCTTTTTCGCTATTCACAGAGACAGTTCCATGCAGTTTTTCAAGGGCTGTTTTAACTACATAAAGCCCTAATCCATTTCCATGAGGCCTTTCATTCGATCTGAAATACATTTCAAAAACCTTTCCATAAAACATTTCATCAATCCCTATACCTCTATCCTCAATTTGGATATTCAAAAAATTTCTATTCTCCGTAACCATTATTGAGATTTCCGCATGTTTACCCGCCGTAAAACGAATGGCATTTTCAATCATATTGGAAAAAATGATATCTATCAGGCTATTCTTGGGATCCATATCATCATACTTTTTCAGATTTATAACTGTTTTAATGATATGTCCGTCTTTTAGTAATTCATCTTCGTACTTCTCAATAATCGCAGATAGGGATACTAGCCTTTTTTCTTCCAGATAATGACTGATTTCATACAGATTATAAAATTTCTTCAGCATATTATCCATACTCCCCACGGTTTTGTCCATCATCATGAACAATTGCATTGTATCTTCTTTGAGGTCCATTAACCTGGCAACCTCATTGATGCCCATCAGGGTAGTTAAAGGCCTTCTGAAATCGTGTGAGCTCCTGTAAAACAACCTGTCAAGTTCCTTATTCGCCTTCTTAAGTTCGGTGGTTTTTTTATTAACTGTATTCTCCAGGTCGACGTTACTTTCTTTTATCTTTTCATATGCATCAATCAGCTGATTAGAGAGGGATTCGTATTTTCTTTTAAAATTCAGGATCAGGTATCCGCCAATTGTGAAAAGAAGAATTACAAAGATATCAGATACGAATATTTCCGTAGAGCGATCCAGGAATTGGTGCCTGAAACTTGTATTGATATTTTCAATAACAATAAGGGTAAGAATATTTATTGAGGTGAGAACGAGAAGATGTATCCTGTATTTTTTGGGTATGATCAACAGCGAAATGATAAAGATCAGGAAAAAAATCACCGTATCGCTGATGTTGAATCCGCCACCCTGAAAAAACCAGGATAAATTAATCAGTATGTACAGGATAGAAATAAAAGGTAAAACCAGTTTAGGATATAGAGTTTCATCCTTCGACAGGTAATAAAAGACACAAAATATTATAAAACCTGTTAAATCCAGGAACACAGAAAAGTTATGTCCTGTTACGAAAATATCAAGAAGTGCAATGGCCAAGGCTGCCGCAGCACTGATGACACAAGCCAGGTTAAATAACTGATATTCAAGTTGCAGAACTCTATTTTGATGCACCTCCATTAATCCATGTTAAAGTCTCCGAAAATACAAGATAGAAAGCTATGCTAATTAATCAAAACACAAAAATAAATAGCTAATTAAAAATGTTAGTTCTTCATTTGAGAACCAGCGTAAAGTTCATCTTCAATTTTTTTCAAACAAAACATATAATGTGATCTTGCTTTTTTACTTCGGATTTCGTCTTTCCTCAGATTGATTGAATTTTTTATTGTTATTAATTCCTCGAGCGCCAGGGCCTTCAGATCCGGAATAGCTGGACTAGTCTTTTGCTTGGCATCTGTTTGTTCATTCAAAATCTGCGAGAGCCTATCGATCCAGGCGATCTGCAAGTTCCTTTTATAAACATCTGTTGAAAAGTTTTTATCCAGGTCGTTCCAGATCCCCTTTCTGAGATCACGAATCATATCTTCCGCTACATAGGTGTCATTATCTATAAATGATTCAGCTTCTACCATTCTGCTCATCCGGTTGTTGTCAAGTAATGCCCTCAGCATGCTCTTCTGAACATCAGATATCCGATCGATTTCACCAGAAGGCTCGATTCTTCTAAGAATATTTTCATTAATGATCCATTCCGGAGTTTTGAAAACATGTTCATTTAAAAACTGCAAGGAGGCGGCCTGAATTTCTGAAGGGACATAGGTATACACAAGTCCTTCCTGATCAGTGGTTTTAAGTGTTTGATAAATCCCTCCAATATTATTCAACACATGTCTGGAATACATTCCCCATGTTTTAACAAGGCCGTTGTACAATTCCGTCAGATCTGAATAATCCTTGCCAGCCTGAGAAGTCCAGTTAATTAAATTGTCCAAAACAATTTTCAGGTTACTCATTCCATAAGTTGAAGCTTGGACAGGATCATTTCCTATATTCTCTGTTTGGGCAGATGGATCAAATCCTCCATGGCCGCTTCCAAAACGATAAATGGGATCACCAGCCTTTTCAAGGATCCAGGAATTAAGTGATTCTTTCTCAGCCTCCGGATGATCTATATCCGGGATCCAACGGTATCCCCAGTTTATTGAATAATGGTCGTATGGTCCTATTTGCCTTATAAACCTGATATTCTTATCCCCCGGCTGGGCTACATAATTGAATCGCGCATAGTCCATAATAGTAGCGGCAATGCCATATTCCCTGGTAAAAGCGGCAGATCTAAGGGAGTCCACGGGGTAGGCTGAAGATGCTTTCATATTATGAGGTAAACCCAATGCATGTCCCACCTCATGGGCTATGACCATTTTGATCATTTCACCCATATCTGCCTCAGGAGTCTGAAGTGTTCTTGCTGGAGTATTTGCCGCCCCAGTCTCAATCATGTAACGGTTCCGGTAAGTCCTGAAATGGTTATGATACCACATGATATCACTTTCTATGATTTCTCCTGATCTTGGATCTGACACGCTGGGCCCCATTGCGTTGCGGGTAGTTGATGCCACATATCTAACTACTGAATACCGAATATCTTCAGGTGAAAATTCGGGATCTTCTTCTTTTGTGGGCGGATATTTCGCAATAATGGCATTCTTAAATCCAGCTGATTCAAATACTCCTTGCCATAATTCAATGCCAGCTTTGAAATAAGGACGCCATACCTCTGGTGTTGCCGGATCCAGATAATATACTATTGGTTTCAGCGGTTCAACAAGCTCACCCCTGGCATATGCCTCCCGATCCGAAGGTTCCAGCCTCCACCTGCGAATAATTTTCTTGGTTTCCGCCTTTAGTTCAGTAGATCCAAAATCAATCTGACTAAGTGTAAACCATCCGACCCTTGGATCATAATACCTGGGCATCATAGGTTCTTCAGGCAGGAGGATCATCGATTGGTTCATCAATATAGATATCGCTCCGGTGGAATTATTTGAAGGTGATTCAGTAGCTGCGTAGGTCAATTCATGACGAACCTCAACATTTTCAGGATAACTAGAGATCCGTTCAATAAACGACCGGTCTTCATCGAGTTTGGTAACCTTATAATCTTTACGTAGATCTTCATTTAATCCACCGATGGCCTTAATATCGCTGGTATAAAATTTCGTAACGTCTATAACCAGATTACTCGAATCGGGATTATAGGTTTTTATATCAAAGGCATGAATTACAGGTTCATAATTATTGGTTTGAACCGATATGTTAATAGGCAGATTCTCATTTGCCAGACTTATATAAGACTTTGTCCTCAGCAGGACTTTATTATATTTCTTCTCCCATCTGACTACTTGTTCGTGCATTTTTGTGCCAGCATTGATGTACCCTCCTCCCAATCCATTGGGAATCTGTGCAATGCGACTGACCAGCAACATATCTTTATTTAAAAGGTCTTCAGGGATCTCGAAATAATATTTATCATCTACGAAATGGACGGAAAACAATCCGGAATCAGTTTTTGCCAGAGGGGTAATTACATTATAATACTGTATTTCATTCAGTAACTTTTTATCTTCCTCAATCTGATCAGTTTGCTCGTTTTTCTTTTTCGATCGCTTTTTATTCTGGCTAAAAGCATGATGGGTGGAAACAAAGACTATTAATAAAAACAGGACAATTTTATTCAACGAATGCCAGGAAAATCTCATTTTTCTGAATAGTTACTAATACAAAGCTTCAAGATAAAAATAATTTATTATCTGTGAATATAATCTTTTCCAAATATTATACACACAGGATATAATGTAGTTTACCTAAGAACGTATTGGATATAATAGATTTTCAGGAATCAGATTGGGGGGGAAAAGAAACCCTTAAGCGCCAGGTGCCAGAGATTATTTCAAGGGTTTGTCGAAAGGAGTTTGTCGACACCTGGTCACATAAGAGCTACAATTTTTCAGCGATGCTAATTGCTAATAAAAACTGCAATAGTGTAAATATCTTTTGATTAAAGCCAAAATTATTACATTATCAAAAACAAAGAACAAAGGACTTTCTGACTTAACAGAATTATTAACCTTACTTTCTGTACGAATATAGAAGGTTATAATAGAAAAATAATTCAAATAGCATAGTAGAACTTACATCAGTAATAAAATATGAATATTGCCAGACCAAATTAGGATAAAAAAACAATGATTTTTTCTATATACCTGACTGTCAGTCTTTTATCAATTTGAAATATATAACTTTTACTAGGTAAGAATCTGGGTGCACGATTAAATTAATTCCAATTTGTTTTATTAAAATAGAGACTACTCATAAACCTTTCATGATGGATAATTTGATTTTAGGGAGAATCGATCTTTATTCTCATAATGGATCAGAAATTATGTCTATTATTTCAACAGGAATAAAAAAATCTCCCTTAAAAATTTAAAATTTCATTTTTTTAATATAATTTTTGAAATTAAATTTCAGACATTCGTTTATTATTGTCTATCTGATTAAATTAATACTAGTTTTAGTAATCTCACATAGATATTTTTACTGGCTGAAAATATGAAATTTTTTAGATTTTTGATTTCCATCCTTGTAACAGGAGCTCTGGTTTATTCTTTAAACCAGAAAATGGGTACTATTCCCCCGCTTGGGAAGCTTCTTGATCCGTTTCATGGTTTCTGGCAAAATGCTGAACGTGATCCTTTTGATATCGATTATGATCTATCGCTTTCACAGTTAAATGAAGAGGTAAAGATCCAATATGAGGCCAATCTCATCCCTCATATATTTGCTAAGAATGAATATGACCTTTATTTCGCACAGGGATACATCACAGCTTATCACAGGCTATGGCAGATGGAGTTTATCACTTTCGTGGCATCAGGCCGGATCAGTGAAGTTTTGGGTAAAGGAGCCATCAATTATGACAGGTTTCAGAGAAGAAAAGGATTAACTGAGGCAACTACTCGAGCCGCTGAAGAATTACAAAATTATCCTGATGTTTACGGAGCTGCGCTTGCTTATACAGATGGGGTAAACGCCTTTATCGACCAACTTGATTTTAAAGACCGCCCCTTAGAATATAAATTGCTAGATTATGCGCCTGAGCCCTGGAATCCATACAAATCATTGCTAACACAGAAATACCTTGCCGATGACTTAAACAGCGACCGCGATCTTCAAAACACGAATCTGGTTAAGATATTTGGCAAGGAGCGTTTTGACTTTCTATTCCCTGATTTCCCAGACGATATCGACCCCATTATACCAGTTGGAACACCATGGGATTTCGAACCCGTTGAAATTTTCAGTCCCGATAACCAGGAGATAACAGATTCATATTCGGTAAACCTGCAGGAAAACTACATGGAAGGTATTGGAAGTAATAACTGGGCGGTTTCCGGATCAAAAACACAAAACGGTCATGCCATACTATGCAACGATCCTCATCTGGGATTAAATCTGCCAATGATCTGGTATGCACAGCAATTACAGGCACCTGGTGTAAATGCATTTGGTGTAACGGTACCAGGGGTTCCGGGGATCCTGCTTGGATTTAATGATTCAATTGCCTGGGGTGCAACAAATGCAGACCGTGATTTGAGAGATTGGTATCAGATTTCTTTTCGTGATGACAGGAATGACGAGTATTTATATGGAGGAAAATGGTTAAAAACACAGAAGATAGTAGAAACCATAAAGGTCCGGGGACAGGGTGATTATAATGATACTATAGTATTCACGCATTACGGGCCGGTAGTGTATGACCGGTCATTTATGGGTGACAGCAATAAAGTAAACTTAGCTTTAAAGTGGACGGCTCATAGCAATTCTGTTGATTTTAAAGCCTTTTATGATCTAAACAGGGCTAAAAACATAAACATGGCCATAGCAGCCTGCAATTCACTGGATTGTCCCCCTCAAAACTTTGCCCTTGCTTCCAGGGAGGGTGATATTGCCCAGGTAGTGCAAGGCAACTATCCCTTAAAATGGAAGGAACAGGGAAAATTTATTATGGACGGCAGTGATCCCAATTATGAATGGCAGGGATATATACCTAAGGAGCATAATGCCAGGATAATAAATCCAGAAAGAGGATTTATTAGTTCAGCCAACCAGCACCCCTTTGATTCCGACTACCCTTATTTCTACCATAGCCGTATTGAAGAACATTTCAGGAATAAGCGGATAAATTCCATATTAACGGCTTCAGAGAGCATTACTGTTGATGATATGAAGATTTTACAAAATGACAACTACTATACGCTTGCTGCTGCGATATTACCAGTAATGCTCGATAGTTTATATAAAGGAGAATTAACTGAAGAACAATTGCAGATTGTTGAAAAGTTGAGGGGATGGAATTACAGGGCCGATCCGGAAATGATCGAACCCTCCTATTTCCGAACCTGGTATGTAAAGATGTATGAATTGTTATGGGATGAATTTAAGGTAGAAGTACCGGTTGCCTGGCCAAATGCTCACACCACAATGAACATTTTAACTAAATGGCCAACGGATACCGCTTTTGATGTTTTGGATACAAAGGAAATTGAAAACATTAATGATATTGTAACGACCTCCTTTACACAAGGGATTGACAGCATCGATACTTGGATGGAATTGAATGATGGTGTGGAACCCTTGTGGTATCGTTTTAAGAATACAAGATTAACACATATGACAAAGATTGAGTCATTCAGTTATTCCCAGGTACCTATAGGAGGATATAAAGGTATCGTAAATGCCACATCAGAAAACTGGGGCGCATCATGGAGACTGGTAGTGGAATTGGGTGATGAAATTGAAGCCTGGGGAATATATCCGGGAGGGCAGAGCGGGAATCCTGGCAGCACAGGTTATGATAACTTCATTGATGATTGGGCAAAAGGGGAATATTTCAAAATTGCCTTCTGGGACAATTATAATGAGGACCGGGAGGGTGTATTAAACATTTCATTAATAAAAGAGGCCGAAGAGGTTAATTGACATGAGATTTTTTATTAAGGTAGTTATAATTGCTGTTCTGGTATATTTCGGAGGCCCGCATTTCGGATGGTGGTGGATTGCTGTGTCAGCATTTATTGGAGGAGCCATACTGAAAAGCACCGGATTCCAGTCTTTCTTTGCCGGAGCATTTGGAGTGGGTTTGGTTTGGTTATGGATGGCATTAAAGATAGACATTGCCACAGAGTCGATCTTAACCCAGAAGATCGCCGACATGTTCAATCTTGGGCATGTTGGTTTTATTGTTGGAATTACAGTACTTCTAGGCAGCATTGTAGGAGCGTTATCCTGTTGGACAGGCCATAATTTCAGGAAGTTATTTGAAAGTGGAAGAAAAAGAGGATATTATCATTGAACTGGCACAGGATCTTGTCTGGCTGAAGGAGACTATTTTACTTTCTAACGATTGCCCCGTAATCATTTAATAAACTTTCCAAGACAATTCATTAAATGCCTGTAAATTATTAAATTGAACTACACTTCAATCATTAACCAGCTATGAAAAAAATTATTTTGGAACCTTTCCAATATGAAGGGAGTAGTAGGATTGCTATTCGATTCAATTATAATGAAGCAATTATAGGAAAAGTCAAATTAATTCCAGGCCGAAGGTGGTGCATAACGCATAAATGCTGGCACATCGAGTATACCCATGAAAAGCTAGTAGCTTTAAAGAATTATCTTTCTTCCAGTGATATAATTATTGATGATCGTACCTTTTTAAAAAAGAACAATAACAACAATAGAAATATCTCAGATAGATCATCGGGATCTACCTTAGCCAGGAATCATAAATACAATCTTGATCGTTTTCAAATTTGGTTGAAAAGCCAACGATACAGTGACCGGAGTAATGCAACGTATACAGGATTAATTAAGACATTCCTGACATTTTTCAATGAGAAAACAATTGATAAAATTACGAATGAAGATATAATTCAGTTTAATCATGAATTAATCGTCAAGAAAAGATATAGTATTAGTTATCAACGTCAGATGGTTAGTGCATTAAAACTATTCTTTCAGCGTGTAGATAAGAGGAAATTAGACATAGATAAACTTGAACGACCCAGGAAAGAAAGGAAGTTACCTGTTGTATTTTCAAAAGAGGAAGTTAAAAGAATTATCAGCTCGATTCGAAACGAGAAGCACAGAGTAATTATATCCTTAATATATTCGGCTGGAATACGGGTCAGCGAATTATTACATTTAAGGCCCAGTGATCTTGATACTGATCGAATGGTGATCCTTATTCGTTCGGGCAAGGGGCGTAAAGACCGGATTGTACCTTTATCCAGCAAGATCATAGAGGCTCTCAGGAAGTACTATTTACACCATCGCCCCAGGGTTTATTTATTTGAAGGGAAAGCAGGAAAGACTTATAGTGCATCAAGTTGTAGGATGATATTAAAGGCTGCGATGAAGCGTGCGGGGGTTAAAAAATCTGGCTCAATACATACATTACGGCACAGTTATGCTACGCATTTACTAGAATCAGGAACAGACCTCCGATACATTCAGACATTGCTGGGTCATGAAAGTTCCCGCACCACTGAGATATACACACATGTTAGCAGAAAGCGTATAGAGGATATTAAGAGTCCATATGACGATCTAGGCATATGAAGGATATAAGACAAATAAACCTCTGCCTATCCCCCATTATCTTGTGGGATATAACAAATTTTTGTTTCTTTATAACCAAGTTAGGTACAAGCAGGTTTTATGCATTTAACAAAAACATCGGCTGTTTAAAAAACTCTCCTCTTCGGTCGCCTTCTCCACAATAAACGAAATCACTTCATCGCGTAGAATAACTGCGGATCTTAAAATAGATCTTGCTCGCATATGAGTATTACCTGCAAGCTTGTCACAAAAATTGAATGACGTCAACTTTTGCGCCA
>CAYMFU010000147.1:0-33252 GCA_964389805.1 uncultured Roseivirgaceae bacterium
TGAAACCTGAATTCATTCAATACGAGGAATACATATCAGAAAAGATCATCTTTTGTAATGGTGTAAGCGCCTCAGAGAGCAAACTCTTTAGCTGGCTTCCTTTCAGACCGGTGAAAGGTGAATTGATTTATACAACAATAAGCCCCCCTTTTGAGTTTATTTACAACAGGAATCTTTTCATCTTACCCTTCAAAAATAAGGTTCACAAGGTAGGGTCGACCTATGATTGGGAAAAAATTGATGCGATTCCAACTAAAGAAGGCAAAAAAATGCTTGAAAATAAACTAAAAGCAATTTTAGACGTTAATTTTAAAACCATTAATCATATTGCCGGTATTCGACCTGCTACCAAGGATAGAAGACCATTTATTGGAAGGCATCCGCAATATAAGAATATTGGCATTTTTAATGGGCTTGGCTCAAAAGGCGTCTCTTTGGGCCCGTATTTTGCATGTAAATTTATCGACAGCCTGGAAAGTGATACGGAAATTGATTTTGAAGCGAATATAAAACGATACAATTCTATATATTAGTAGTTACATATATATCGTTGTGTTAGAGATAATGAAGCGTTTTGGATTTTTGATAGGGATATTGCTGACGGTTCTGGTCTATCAGGCCAGTGCTCAGATGAGTGTGGATGAGTTTGGCAAAAACCGCTTACAATTTAAGAATTTTGACTGGAGATATTTAAGTTCCGAAAATTTTGACATCTACTTTTATGATGGGGGCAATGAAATTGCTAAGCAAGGCGCCCAATACCTGGAAGATGAATTTGAAAGAATTACTGATCTATTAGGTTATTCCCCATATACTAAAACCAGGATCTTCCTGTACAATTCCATTTCCGACTTACAGCAAAGTAATGTTGGAGTTAATAGATCTAACTTCTCAGTAGGGGGTGAAACAGATTTCGTCAAACCACAGGTAGAGATTGCATATCCAGGATTAATGAGTGACTTCAAGCAAGAATTAGTATTTAAAATATCTCAAATGCTGATTAATGATATGATGTTTGGAGGCAGTCTGGGGGATATGTTTCAAAGTTCATATTTATTGACACTACCAGAATGGTATATTGATGGAGCTGCCAGATATATTGCCTATGGCTGGGATGTTGAATTGGATGATTATATGCGGGACCATTTTATCAATGGCAAGCCAAAGAAATTGAACAAATACCTGGGTGAGGATGCAAGAATGATTGGCCAGTCTGTATGGAATTTTATTGCTGAAAGATATGGAAGAACCAATATTGCGAACATTTTAAATCTTACCAGAATTATCCGTAAGGAAGATAAGAGCATTTCCAACACACTGGGTATCTCATTTCAGAATTTTATTGAAGCATGGTTGACTTTTTATATGGATATATCAAATTATGTGCTGACCAGCTATTCATCCCCTGAAAGAGACCAAATTGAAATAAAAAACAGGAGAAATTACAGATATCATAAGCTTAAGATCAGTCCTGACGGCCGCTTTCTGGCTTATTCGAGAAATTATAGAGGAAAATATAAGGTGATCCTGAAAGATTTACAATCACGGAAGTCAATCGATATTATGTCTGGTGGATACAAAGTCATTAACCAGCAAATTGAATATGAACTACCGATCATGAGCTGGATTGACAATGAAAATATTGCTGTCATCACCAAAAAATATGGCAAAAACTTCCTTTGGTTTTTTAATGTGAATTCAAGAAGAAGGCAAAAGAAAGAGCTTACAAGATTAAGCAATATTAAGGATTTCGATGTGTCTGAAAGTGGTAACCTGGCTGTGATGAGTGCTGACCTCAACGGTCAGAGTGATATTTTTCTGATCAGCCTCAGGCGTAATTCAATAAAAAGAGTGACTAAGGATATTTATGATGATATTAATCCTAAATTTATTCCGGGATCAAGTAGTATAATCTTTAGTTCAAACAGGCCTTCAGATACTTTAAACGTTGAAAAAAAGACAAATATTGAAGAACTAAATTATGTATACAACTTGTTTGTTTATTCCATAGATACGACCAGGAACATTCTTCTCAGAGTAACCAATACCTTAAGCCGGAACGTAAATCCCACACCGATCAGTGATACGGAATTCTATTATATTAGCAATCAGCAAGGTATCGACAATCTTTATAAGTTTAACATTAATCGAAAAATCTATACTCAGGTCTCAAATTTCAGATCCAGTATACTTGATTATGACCTGGGGCCCAATAAATCAGGATTGGCATTTACCATGCTTGATGATGGCATAACCAGTATATATTATTCTCCGGATTTCGATCTCAACAAGAATACTTTCACTCCACAAACAAGACGACAGGAGGTTATCAATGCAAAATACGTAGCTGAAAAAATCCAGAGCCGAAGGATTATGCTGAAAGATTCTCTTACCCGTGCTAAAATTGCGGAACAACAGAAGTTGATACTCCCCGGTCAAACTGGCGAAAAGGAAGAGATCCTGCCTGATAAGGTAGAATCCATAGATTCTGATATGTTTGGGGCAATAGATACGGATAATTTTATGTTTGAATCGGAAGAAAGCCAGCCTGCTGAAGTTCAAACTGAAGAAGACGCGGTTGCAGCGGATAGTGCGCTAAATGAAATTCCATCGGAAGAAGACACAATCACCGGGGATAATGTGCCCTCTGAAATTATAGCTGATGTAGACACAGTTGCCGGGGATAGTGCGCTAACTGAGATTCCTGCGGAAGAAGACACAATCGCCAGAGATGGTACGCTAACTGAGATTCCTGCGGAAGAAGACACAATCGCCGGAGATGGTACGCTAACTGAAATCACAACAGATGTAGATACAACGGCTGTGGAAAGCACAATAGCAGCTGAAGAAGTGGATGCCCTTGAGGAAGAAGAATCGCTTGCTGATATTATTGAGAAGCAATATGCAGACCCCACGGCAACACAATTAGACGATCCTTTACAAAGGCAATATACAGAACCTGTGATTTCATCCGGTGAATTTATTGACACGGATAATTATGTGTTCGATAAGGAGAATGTCCAGGAAACCCAAAAACAGGAATCTTTCCTTTCGAAATATAGAAAATTTAAAAAGGAAAACGAGATTCTCGGGCCTTACGATTATCAAACCCAGTTCAGTGCCCAGAACCTGGTCACTTCTTTTGTAATTGATCCCTTACTTGGTTTTGGCATTCAACTGGAAATGGCTATGAACGACATGCTTGAAGATCATAAGTTTATAGGCGGGATTCTTGCTACAACCAATTTAAGAAGTGGAAAATTATTTGGTGAATATCAATATCTCAAGCATACAATAGATTTCAATGTTCGATATGACCGGAAATCTTTATACAGAGGAACAGAATCCGGAAGTCAGAAATATGCCTTAAACCAATTTGAATTAGGCGCCGCTCTGCCACTTAACAATACTTCCAGAATTGCTATAAAGCCATTTTATGCAATGACAACCTATAATGACCTCAATAGCCTGACCTTAACTAATCCGACACCAAGTACCGAAACGTCGAATATGGTCCATTATCTTGGGTTCAAGGCTGAATATACGTTTGACAATTCTGTGGCCACTGGCCTTAATATGATTTCCGGATTAAAGGGAAAAGTTGGGTATATGTTGTACCAGAGTATAAATGAACCTGAAAAGAGTTTCAGGAATTTTTATATCGATTTCAGAAATTATCAAAAGATACATAAGGAATTCGTATTTGCTACGCGTCTTTATTATGGAAGATTTATGGGGCCCAATCCTCAGAGTTATCTTCTGGGTGGGCTTGATAACTGGTTATTCAACCAGACTAATGTGACAGGACCAAATGATCCCTTAGTAAATCAACCTTTGGTCGATAACAGCAATCAACTATTCCTTCAGTATATAATGCCACTTAGAGGATTTGATTACAATACCTTTAACGGGACCAACGCAATGCTTGTCAATTTTGAATTAAGGTTCCCAATTATTAAGTACTTTTCTTCCAAACCTATTTCATCAAGCTTCCTGAGAAATCTATTATTTGTAGGATTTTATGATATAGGTTCTTCCTGGACTGGAAAATCCCCATTTGCAACAGAAAACAGTGTGAATACACAGATCATAGACCACGAAGGATCACCTTTCAAGGCACGAATTCAAAATTTCAAAAATCCATGGCTATCTTCCTATGGATTTGGGTTAAGAACCGTCCTGCTGGGATATTATGTGAAGTTTGATCTAGCTTATCCAATAGAAGACTACACCATTGGTAAGCCCCGATTCCTGGTTTCATTAGGCTATGATTTCTAATCCTCATATTATTCAGCATAAACCTTTATGAAAATATTTTACAGAGAATTTGGGAGTGGGAAACCTTTAATTATCCTTCATGGCTTATTTGGAAGTTCAGATAACTGGCAAACTCTTGCAAAAAAGTTTGCGGAGGAATTTAAAGTATATACTGTTGATCTGAGAAACCATGGACGATCCTTTCACCATGATGACTTCAACTATGATGTCATGATGCACGATGTTGAAGAACTTATCAATGAAATTGGATTGGAGGAAATTTCTCTGCTTGGACATTCAATGGGCGGGAAACTTAGTATGAATTATGCATTGAATTTCCCGGAAAAGGTTGTTAACCTGATCGTAGTTGATATTGCCCCGCGAAAATATCAGGTATTGCATGATGGTATAATTAAAGCTCTAAAATCCCTGAATTTATCCCGGTATAAGAAGAGAGAAGAAGTTGATGAAGCCTTAAGCGACCAGCTGCAGAATTTTTCGGTGCGTCAGTTCCTTTTAAAAAACCTGATAAGAAATCCTAAAGGTGGATTTAAATGGAAGATAAACCTGAACGTGATTGACCAAAATGTCCAAAACCTGGTTGTTGAAATAACATCTGAACAACCTTACCTGGGAAACACATTGTTTATAGCTGGGGATAAATCTGATTATATCAGACCAGTTGATGAAGAGCAAATTGTTGAGTTATTTCCTATGGCAAAGATTAAGTACTTGCCAGATACCGGGCATTGGGTTCATGCTCAGGATCCGGAACTTTTATATAATACAGTTATTGATTTTGTAAGATCCACCTAAAATGCCTGCAGGAAAAATATTTATCATCCCAACCCCGATTTCAGATGCTGACCTGAAAACGGTATTGCCGGAAATGGCAATCCAAACGATCCATAATCTAAACACTTTTTTTGTTGAAAATATCCGGAGTGCCCGGCGCTTTCTATCAACAGCTGGTGTTAAAAATATACAGAATTTACATTTTGAGATTCTGGACAAAAATACAGATCAACAATCTTTAGAGCACTTGATTCTGATTGTGAAAAATGGCAAGGATGTTGGAATTATGTCTGAAGCAGGTTGCCCCGGAATTGCAGATCCCGGATCAGGCATTAACAGGCTTGCCCATAAAAATGGCATTAAAGTAATACCCATAACAGGTCCCTCATCCATATTTCTTGCTTTGATGGCTTCTGGTTTTAATGGACAAAATTTTCAGTTCCATGGATACCTGCCTATCGACAAGGGGGCCCGAAGAAAGTCCTTAATCAATTTAGAAAGATTGGTCTATTCAAAAAATCAAACCCAGATCTTTATGGAAACCCCCTACCGGAGCAACCGGATTCTCGATGCCACGCTCAAAATATTGAAACCAGAAACTTTACTTTGCATTGCCGCTGATATTACATCAGAAAATGAGTTTATAAAATCAAAACCTGTAAATGCCTGGAGAAAACAGGTTCCTGATATCCATAAAAAACCTGTCATATTCTTATTATATAAATAATTGCAGATCCAACCATGATCACGGATACCATCTATTTTATTTAGACTCATAAATAATAATTGCCGATAATAATTCTATAATCAAGATAATTTTACGACTTTTAAAATAATAATATCTGGAGATTGTAAAAGGTCTTTACTCGTGCCTGATAAAATGATACCTATATTTAAGGTCCTTACTATTCTTATGATTGTCTTTCCAATATTCCCCTTCAATAAAACCTCTGGGAATAGCTTTTTTCCACAAATAAAGCCAAATGACAGCCTTGTTTTCGTTTCAGGGCATATTCAGGATTCTATATCAGGTCGTGGAATTGGTAACGCTTTAATCACTTACAAGGAACTCCCCTATGGCAATTTTGTTGGAATTGTAAGAAGCAGGGAAGGTGATGGGTACTATAGTTATAAGACATTTGGTCATGACAGGTATATAATAGAGATTAAATCTGAGGATTATATTGGGAAATCTGATACTATTTACCCATTAACACATCAGAGTACACAGATAAATAAAGTTTATATGTTATCCAAAAAACCTTCAGATGAGGTAATTTCACTTGATAACCTGATATTTGACCTGGGTAAATCTGAAATAAAACCCGAGTCATTTGACGAACTAGATGCCCTGGCGAATTTAATGAAGGCAAATCCGAAAATGGTTATTCAACTGGAGGGCCATACAGATTTTAGAGGTGGAAGATCAAAAAATTTAAAACTTTCACAGGAACGTGTTAAACAAGTTAAAAATTATTTAATTCACGGTGGAATTATGCCCGACAGGATCCTCGCGAAAGCATATGGAGGTTCGAATCCACTTAGCTGGGAAAATACAGAAGAGGCATCACGATTAAATCGGCGTGTGGAAGTCAGGATAATCAAGCGTTAACATTTAAATTATGACAAGACCTTTAATCCTAATATTTCTATTCTTAATTTCAATACGAGCAATTGCACAAGAAGTACAATGGGTGTCGAGGGTTATTGATTATTCTTCTGAACTTTCTGAAAAAGAATACTCCGCCCAACAGGTATTAGGAAAGCCAGACGTCCTGCCACAAGGTGGTGACAGTCCAAATGCATGGATGCCATTAAATCCGAACAAATCAGAATATATTAAAGTCTGGTTTGATCAACCAATACATATTCAGCAGATCGTCATTGCTGAATCTTTTAATCCCAGCGCTACTTATCAGATATATGCTTATGGCAGGGAAGGCAAAGAATACCTCTTAAATACATTTTCGCCAGGTCAAATACCTCAAAAAGGAAGGCTTTTACATGTATTTATTGAGAGGACTGTTTATGAAGTAACGTCCTTGAAACTGGTTCTTGATGGTTTATCGGTTCCGGGATATAATGGAATCGATGCCATCGGAATTTCGGATTCAAAGATCCCGGTAGAAGTTGAAATTCACCGGGCTGAAAATGTTTCCGAAAAACTGAATGCCCAAAAGCTCAGTGAAAGTATAAATAGTGAGTATAAGGAGATCCGTCCAATTCTCACTCCTGATGGAAAGACTATTTACTTTAGCAGAATGAACCATCCGGAGAATATTGGTGGAACTGATGATCCGGAAGATATATGGTATTCGGAGTATAATATGAATATAGAGGATTGGCTTGATGCTATTAACCCGGGACAACCGCTCAATAATAGCGGAGCAAATTACGTAAGTTCAATCACACCTGACGGCAAATCCCTGACCGTAATGTTAGGCAACAGATATCACAAAAATAAAAATATGAAACCTGGTGTCTCAGTATCTACACTTAACAGCAACGGCTGGACTGATCCTGTCCCGGTAAATATTAACAACGCATTTATTGAGAATAATGACGGCCACTATTTTCTTGCACAAAGTCGCGAATCCATGATCATCTCAGTAAATAGATTTGATGCATATGGGAGAAAAGATATTTATGTGACCTTTATTTTGCCCGATGGATCCTGGAGTGAACCGCTTAACCTGGGGAATACCATCAATACATCCAGTGATGAAAACTCACCATTCCTTGCAGCAGATAATAAGACCTTGTATTTTTCTTCTAAAGGATATAGCGGGTATGGTGGATATGATGTTTATGTTAGCCGACGACTGGACGAATCCTGGAAAAACTGGAGCGAGCCGGAAAATCTTGGAAGCCAGATAAATACAGAAGAGGATGAGATCTTTTTTACCATTCCTCCTTCCGGTGAACATGCCTATTATTCAAAAAGTGATTCAGAATACGATGCAGATATTTACAGGATACACTTACCTCTTTTTTCCCAACCTGAACCTATTGCATTGATGAGGGGACATATTTATAAAGAAGGGACAAGAGAACCTGTTCAGGCCAGAATCCAGTATGAAGTATTTCCAGATGAAACCGGGGTTGGGTACACAAACTCAGATCCTGGCTCAGGCGATTTTGAGATTGTATTTCCTCTTGGATCAAATTATAAATACATTATTGATATAGATGGGGTGGTACTTTATGAAGATACAATCACTCTCATAGACCAGGATAAATATAAAGAAATAGAACGGGATATTTTTATCAATCCTGATATACTGAGTGAAGCAATGGCCAGTGCGGCAGTTTTGGCTGGAAATGCTGAAGCATTGAAAGAAAAGCCGAATGAGGAGGAAGTACCTGTGATAGAGATCAACGATGGTGTTTTAGCGATTAGCGTCCATTTCAATTTTGATTCCGACGTGATCTGGAAAAGTTCTTATATACATCTTGACAGGATCGTTAATCTTCTTCGAAGCACTCCTGTTAATATCATATTGGCCGGGCATACAGATACTACCGGGGTAGGAATTTATAACCAGGGTCTTTCTGAGCGCAGGGCAGAATCGGTTTATCAATATTTTGTGGGCAAAGGCATAGATCCCGAAAAGATCAAAACCGTAGGTTACGGGGAATCGAGACCTTTAACCTCAAATTCAACAAAAGAAGGGAGAAGAAGGAATAGAAGAGTAGAGTTTATCAGGGCCGATGAGATGGAAAAATACGATCAAAAGTACGAGCAGTAATCATTTGCTTTTATTTAACCTTTCTATCTTATACTTTTGCTGCCACCCAATCTGAGATAAATTACAAATTCATCCGAATGGACATTCTGCATGGAATTTTTGAAGGAATTAAAGACCTGAGCATATTAGAGGCCATAGGAGTTCTTTTTGGCCTCTTAAGTGTTTGGTATGCCAAAAGGGAAAGTATTTTAGTATTCCCAACAGGCATTATAAGCGTTTTGATATATGTTTACCTATGCTTTAATACCCGCCTGTATGCTGATATGGGTATTAACGCATACTACTTCATTATGAGCGTATATGGTTGGTATTACTGGTCAAGAAAAGATGACACCAGCCATTACACTCCAATTACCAGAAATTCAAAAAAAGACTGGATCTGGAGCCTTTCCACACTGCTTATTTCATTTGTTATATTATCACAGGTGCTTATCCACTTTACGGATTCTGATGTACCAGTAATTGATGCGCTAACTACTTCTATATTCTTTGTTGGAATGCAACTGATGGCCAAGAAAAAAATTGAAAATTGGCTGGCATGGATCATTGGAGATTTTATTTCAATCCCTCTATATTATCATAAGGGTCTTGTCCTTACCAGTTTTCAATTCTTTGTGTTTTTTATAATTGCCATACTTGGTTATTTGTCCTGGAAAAAAACTCTGAAGCTATCGACAACTTAAAAAAAATAGCAATACTAGGACCTGAATCTACTGGCAAGAGTACCTTGTCAGAAAAATTGGCTGTACATTATAATACATGCTGGGTTAAAGAATATGCCAGGGCATACATAGATCGATTAAGAGGGCCCTATCAGAAACATGACCTGGAAAAAATTGCTAAAGGCCAGATTGAGGGAGAAATACTACAGGCTAAGACTGCAAACAAGATTTTGATCTGCGACACTAACCTCATCGTTATTAAAATATGGTGTGAATACAAATATGGTTCTTGCCCTGACTGGATTGTTGACGAGATATCTAAAAGCAATTATAACTTGCACTTATTAACCTATATTGATATTCCCTGGAAGGATGATCCACAACGTGAACATCCTGATAAACGTGAGTACTTATATAAGAAGTATCTAGAAGAGCTTGAGTTCTGGAATTTCAGGTATATTGAAATTAAGGGAGATATGAAAGAACGGTTTACCAAAGCTGTTTCTGCAATTAATGCTTTATTATAAAGTAAATTTCGATTACCCTTGATTGAATAATTTGAGAGGTGCTTTAATATACAGCTTTAGATCATACACTCTAAAAGCATTCTACCTATATGTAATTAAGGCAGGATTTGTGATAATTTGTATGCAGTCATGTCCTTAAGGTGGAAAAAGTATGTAACGGAAAATTCATCAGGTAATTCTATGTGCTGTGTACGATGAATTTTTAGTATCAATCCGTTAAATTAAGTCAATTATTATGTTTGACAATATTTGTTTTGGCCAATGGGATTATAGAATTATGGATAATGCCATGCAGGAGATTAAAAAGTAACTGGTCCATTGCGGAGTATATAATAAACAGATCAAAACTCCTTCTTTTATATGCAGTAAGTCTATCTCATAAATGAGTGTTGAGGAAATAAGTATATTACAAGGACGAGGCTCATTAGAATTCTTTCAAATGATTTGCATAAATACAAAGATATTTTATAACTTGAATTGAATTACCATCCTGATTTTTAAATGAAGCCTATTCTTGTATTCTCAACACTCTTTTTGACGGTCAGAATTGTTGTCGCCCAGGAAGTCCAGTGGGCATCAGAAGTCCTGGACTTTTCCTCTCAGTTATCCGAATACCAATATTCAGCAACGCAAGTGCTAGGTAAACCTAATGTACTACCTGATTACGGCGATAATCCCAATGCCTGGCTGCCATCAAAACCTGATCGGATCTCCTTCATAAAAGTTGGATTTGAGCGATCGATGCGTGCTCGGCAAATTGCAATTGGGGAATCCTTTAACCCAGGTGCGCTTAACCAGGTATTCTTGTACGATGATAATGACAAAGAATATTTGCTGAATACTTTCACGCCCCGGCAAATAAATGTGGAGGGAAGGATGTTGAATATTTACCTATCCGAAACGGAATTTGCAGTGAGTGCAGTAAAAATAGTCCTGGACGGCAGTAAAGTACATGGATATAACGGAATAGATGCTATAGGAATCTCGGGAACCACCATACCCATCGTTGCGATTAAGGATGTGGCATTTAGAAGAAATCCAAACCTGGACAACCACCTGTTGTCACTCGGTGCGGAAGAGGGTGTTTCAGATTCCCGTCCTGTATTTCACAAAGAACGCAATGAGCTGTTTTTCACCCGATCGAACAGCCCCCATAATATGGGTGGCTTGGATGATATCGGGGATGTATGGCGATCCACTCTTGATCCTTCAACAGGGAGATTTTCAGGAACTGCTTCTATAGGAGAGGCCATAAATAATAGTGGCTATAATATTATGCATGATATTTTCGAAGTTAATGGCCAGTTGAATTTTCTCTTAGGAAATGTTAGCGGTACCGAAAAAGTGACCACAAATATAGCTGTCGTATCTGAAACCGAAGCTGGTTGGGGAGATATTGAAGAATTGAAAATAAAGAATGCACGCATTGGCTCTTTTGATTCAGATTATACCCTCTCTTCAAAGGATAGTATTTTAATAGTAGCAACTTTGCGATATGATACAGAAGGTGGCCGTGATCTGTACATTATGCGTCAAGAGAAAGATGGAAGATGGTCAGAACCAGAGAATATGTCAGGCCACATTAACACTACGATGGATGAATATGCCCCCTTTTATTCAAAAAGCGAAAAATCCTTGTATTTTTCGACGGCCGGATATCCGGGATTTGGGGGTAGAGACATTTTTAGAATTACGAGATTGGATGACACCTGGTCGAAATGGAGTACGCCAGAGAATGTAGGTAGGGATATAAATTCAAGTATGGATGAAATGTATTTTTATTTCGATGATTCAGATGAGTACGCCTATTTTGCTAGGATGGATGCTGATAGTACGCTTGGTTTAGTAAGGGTTGAACGACCTGTATTCTTGCTGAAGACCCCATTAGTCGCCATACGGGGCAATGTTCTAAACAAAGAGGCCAGTAGGCCAATCACCTCCGTTATTTCATTGATGATCCTTCCGGAAGGAAGAAGCTTTGGGCAGACCATATCCGACCAGACTACCGGAGCTTATGAGATTCTGGTCCCCTCAGGTAATGAATTTAAGATTGTGAGTGAAAAAGAAGGATTTGAATCTTATGAGAATACTTTTGCGCTTGAAAATAGGGGGACTGAGTATATTTATGATCTGGATATAAATATGGGACGGACCGGACCGGAAGTGATCATTGCTGCAATAGATGAAACCCCCGAAGAACCTGTATCAACACAGGAAATTGAAGACAGCAAGAAAGTTATTGAAATACATGACGGTATTTTATCTATTAACATCGAATTTAGTTTTGATTCTGATGTGATTGCAGAAAACTTCTTTCCCCACCTAGACAAAATCATCAACCTTCTAAACAGCACACCTGTTATGATTATATTGGCAGGCCACACCGATAACACCGGACCTGACAGCTATAATCAGAAGCTCTCTGAACAAAGGGCAGAGTCTGTCTACAGGTATTTTGTCGAGAAAGGCATAGATCCCGATAAAATTAAAACTGTAGGTTATGGTTCTTCAAAACCTTTAGCCTCTAATGCTACAAAAAAAGGTAGAAGAACGAATAGAAGAGTTGAATTTATTCGGACAGATCAGATAAAGTAGTATAACCAATTATATAACTAGTGGAAATTTGCCGGTTGGCTTGGATTATGGGTGAGATATCAAATAGAATATATAATCTTCATTTATTGAGCTACATAGATCTTTCCCGCGCTGATGGTCCAAAGAGAAAACACCCACATATGCGTGCTTATTCTTGCGAATTGTATAAAAAAGAACTGGAATCATGTCATTTGAGATTTACAGAGGTCAAATGGGATATAAATGAAAGATTCAGAACTACTGTTTCTGCAATTAATGCTTTATAAAACCATATTTTTAGATTAATTTTGATTTAAATTTTGAGGGGTGCCTTAATATGCGGGCTGAGATTATACCCTTTGAACCTGATTCCGGTAATGCGGGCGTAGGAAATCTCAAAACTCCATATTAACACTGCTCGATAAAAGGGGTGCCTAATAGAAACGGGCTGAGATCATACCCTCAACACCTGATGCCGGTAATGCGGTCGTAGGAAGGTATGGTAAACAACAAAGAGAACTTACCCCAGTTCTCTGGATGTTAACCAAAAATTTCTAAATAATGAGGAAAGTCTATTTACTTTTCATGGCATGTATTCTTGCCAGTCACCTATTTGCACAATCAGGTATTACAGGAAACGTTTTTGATAGTGGCACAGGTGAAGCGCTCGTCGGAGCCAGCGTAGTCATTATCGGATCCAATACAGGTGTGATCACTGATTTATCGGGATCCTTTTCTATTGATGTGGATAAAAAGAAATATTCTGAAATTACCATAAGTTATGTAGGATACGATCCGGTAACAATTAATATAGCTAACTCAAATCACTTCACTGTTCCACTAAATATAAGCTATACACTGGATGAGGTGGTCATCCAGGCCATCAGAGGAAATGATGACAGGCCTTCGACCAGAAATGTGATCACCAAAAAAGAAATTGAAAGTGTGTATATTGGTCAGAATGCTTTATATGTAATTGACAATTTATCACCTTCCGTCATTTCCTATTCAGAATCAGGTACCAATGTTACTAACTACGGCTTAATGAGATTGCGGGGTATCGATCAGTCACGTATAAACATTACCCTCGATGGTACGCCTCTAAATGATATGATAGACCAGGGCGTGTTTTTCTCAAACTTTACAGATTTTTCTAATTCTATGGAGTCAATTCAGATTGAAAGGGGCGTTGGAACGAGTACTAACGGTACAGCATCCTATGCTGGTTCAGTCGATTTTCAATCAATAGATTTGAGAAACCGGCCTGCCGGGGCAGAATTGCAGTTGACAGCTGGATCATTTGGCACATACCGGGGAACTGTGGAACTTACATCAGGAACCCTGGGGAAAGCATTTAATTTTTACACTAGATTCAGCAAGATTCATTCCGACGGCTATAGATATCATTCGGGGACTGATTCATATTCCTTCTTTTTCTCTGGAGGATATTTCGGAGAAAAAGATATGGTCACCTTAAAAGGATTTACAGGTAAGAGCCAAAATGGACTGGCCTATTTACCTGTTGCCATATCTGATCTGAAGGATGATCCTAGAACTAATTATGTAAATGAAAATGACATTGATAATTTTGGACAGGATTTTATTCAATTGCAATACACCCGATCCCTGACTGACTATTCCTCCATGGTAACTACCCTTTACTATGGGGCCGCAGGGGGAGATTATCCTGCCGGTTTTTATGTAACAGATTCAATTTATAATTCAAACAGTCCGGACGGATATGATTTGGAAGATAGATTGGTCCAGATTAACTATCCTCTGTATAACGATCATGTTGGATTCATTTCCTATTTCAACCATAATTCAAGAGATAAGAAACTAGACCTCAACGCTGGAATACATTTATACACCTTTCAACGACAGAATCTTGAAAGTGTGATCCCTGACAATGCAAATCCTTATTATAACGAAAGGTCATGGAAAAATGAGTTGAGTGTATTTGGAAAACTTGATTACAATACCAACAGGTTGACTTTGTTTGCCGACTTACAATTCAGGACGCTTAAGCTTGAAATTGATGCGGATGAAACACTCCTTCCGGATGAACCAAATGTAGTAAAAAACTGGACCTTTTTAAATCCAAAAATAGGATTGACGTATACCCTTGATAATGTAAAAAACCTTTATCTTTTTTATGGCTATACTGGCAGGGAGCCAACAAAAATTGACATATTCGGAGGATTTCAATTAAATGAATCTAACCTTGAAAGCGTATTGTCCGATGATGTGAAAGCGGAATATGTTCATGATATCGAAGCAGGATTCAGGTTCAACAGATATAATATTACTGGTCAGATCAATGCCTTTTTTATGAAATTTAATAATGAAATAGCCCCTATTGGAAAATACGTACCTGAAGGATTTATACAGTTAAGAAAAAACATCCCATCCAGTTACAGGGCAGGAATTGAATTAAACTGGAATTGGAATTTCGCCCCGTCCTTCTATTTCAATGGCAATACTACTTTTATGCAAAGCCAGATCAAAGAGTACGCCCCGGAAGAAGATCCCCTGGTATACGAAAATGTATCTCAACCATTCAGTCCAAATTTTATGGCTATGGGGGCCCTTGTATACAAATTCCGAAGTTTATTTGATGTGGAAATATCAGGCAGATATGTAAGCGAATCATATCTTGAACCTACAAATCAGGCGGACATGATTATTCCAGCCTTTTTCGCAGCCAATATACGATTTGGAATTAACTTTTATAAAGATAACAGGCTGGATATTTTCTTTAATAACATATTTAACGAGCAATATTTTACCTATGGAGCCCCGGTTGATCCTGATTGGGATGGAAATATGGAGCCTGGTTATTTTATACAGCCGCCTAGAAACCTGTTTGTGCAGTTAACAATAAAACTATAAGCAATATCGATATTCTCAGCCGAATAGCAGGAATTTTGGATAAAGGCCATTCAATTTAATAATAATTGTATTTTTGCGAGATGATCAAAGTTGTATATGCTGCTTAAAGAGATCAAGACACTAATCTTTCAGGAGACTATAATTGAATGGCGTTTGAAATATGCCATCAATGGGATCCTCTTGTATCTGATCAGCGTTATTTTTATCAGTTACCTTAGTTTTCGCTCACAGGTCAGTTCATTAAATCCAGTAATCTGGAATTCCTTATTCTGGATAATCATTCTTTTTACAGCAGTGAATGCTGTTACTAAAAGTTTTATACAATTGAACCGGGGAAGACTGATCTATTATTATTCAATTGCGAATCCTGCCGCTATAATCCTGTCAAAGGTCATTTACAATACAGTATTGCTTATTGGAATAGGATTTACCGGATTATTTATGTACAGCCTGGTTTTGGGAAATCCAATAGATGATATGCTTCTTTTTATGGTTAACCTGATACTGGGTTCTGTAGGATTCGCTGCTGTATTAACCATGAATTCCGGTATTGCATCAAAAGCTGCTAATAGCACTACCTTAATGGCCATATTAAGTTTTCCCGTTATATTGCCATTGTTATTGATCATAATCCGGATCTCAAAAAATGCTTTGGAAGGCCTGGATTGGTCCGCAAGTTATGGGCCGATAATATATTTATGCGCTATTGATATTATCGTGATCACGATTTCAACTATCTTATTTCCTTATATATGGAGAAGCTGACATTTGATTTTAAAAAGAACTGGTGGAAAATCATTGCGGTAATCCTGGTATTTTACACCGTAATCGGAGGCTTTTTAATTAAAGTCCCAAGAATAGCCATCGTACAGGAAAGTGTAAGAAACCAGTTCTTTCATGTATCAATGTGGTTCAGCATGATGATCCTTCTCACAACTTCTTTGATTTTCTCTATACGATACCTGTCAAAATCAAAGATGAAGTTTGATGGAATTGCAGAGGAATTTGCCTATATGGGCATTATCCTGGGTATATTAGGGCTGGCAACCGGAAGTATCTGGGCCAGATTCACATGGGGTGCCTGGTGGGTAAATGATGCCAAGCTTAATGGCGCGGCGATCTGTATGCTGATCTACCTTGCTTACGTTATCTTGAGAAATTCGATAGAAGACGAAATTCAGAGGGCGAGGATAGCAGCAGTATACAATATATTTGCCTGGTCAACACTGCTGCCTCTTTTGTACATCCTGCCCAGGCTGACTGACTCATTACATCCCGGCAGCGGTGGCAATCCCGGATTTAATATTTACGATCTTGACAATAATCTAAGACTTGTCTTTTATCCTTCTATTATAGGATGGACCTTATTAGGTGTCTGGATCATACAATTAAGGGTAAGGGTAAAAGAATTAAAATCAAAACTTGAAGAAATTAGTTAACCATATGAAGAAGTGGATATTTATGTTACTTTCTAATGTGATCACCTTTTCTGTTATGGCTCAGCAGGGAGGAAACGAGGCTATTGAAATGGCTGATGGGATGAGGGCCTCGGGAAAGATTTATGTAGTAGTGCTGGTGGTAACAGTCATTTTAACAGGATTGATCTTATATCTTATCAGACTGGACAAAAAGGTGAGTAAATTAGAAAAAGAGGTTAATAATAAAATATTAAACTGAATCCTTGTAGTTGATAATTTAAAATTCAGATGAAAAAAACACACATCTTTGGGATCGTAATAATAGCCATTGCAGTAATGATCATAATTATAACAGCTGGTGATGCTAGTACCTATGTTACGTTTCGGGAAGCTATGAAAATGGCCGCCGATGGAAACAATAAGAAAATTCACGTTGTCGGTCAGTTGAAAAAAGATAAAGAAGGAAACGTACAGGGTTTACAGGTTACCCAAGACAAATTATCGGTATCCTTCCTGATGATCGACAATGAGAATATTGAACAGAAAATATATTATAATGAACCCATGCCTCCGGATTTACAAAGATCAGAACAGGTTGTTGTAATAGGATCCTTTAAGGAAGATGTATTTGTTGCAGATAAAATATTGTTGAAATGCCCTTCAAAGTACCAGGAGGAAGAAATTAAGTTATAGGATAGGCGTATGTTACATACTTTGGCAGGGAATATTGGGCATCTTTTTGTAATCATTTCATTTGTTTCAGCAGCTGTGGCGGCTTTTTCCTACCTTAGAGCCGAACAATTACAAAATGTGGATTGGAAACTTACTGCACGCTTTTCTTTTTACGTACATATATTATCAGTATTTGGTGTGGTTGCAATCCTTTATCATATCATCTATTATAACTATTTTGAATACCACTATGTCTGGAGCCATTCCTCAAGATATTTACCATTTTATTATAAGCTTTCTGCCTTCTGGGAAGGACAGGAAGGCAGCTTTCTTCTGTGGATCTTCTGGCATGTAATCCTTGGGCTGATTATTATCAGAACATTCAAAAAATGGGAATCGCCCGTGATGTTTATATTCTCATTGGTTCAAGCCTTTCTGGTATCCATGATCCTTGGTGTGGTTATACTAAATCTTAAAATTGGAAGTTCCCCTTTTTTACTCACAAGAGATGTAATAGATGCACCTGTATTTGATATAAATCCCGATTTTATTCCTGAGAACGGATCCGGGTTGAACCCATTACTCCAGAATTACTGGATGGTCATTCATCCCCCTACTCTTTTCCTGGGATTTGCAGCAACCATTGTTCCTTTTTCCTTTGCAATTTCCGGATTGTGGTCTGAAAAAATAACCGAATGGATCAAGCCGACTGTCCCCTGGGCATTATTTGCAGCAGCAATCTTAGGATTGGGTATATTAATGGGTGCATATTGGGCATATGAAACCTTAAATTTTGGAGGTTATTGGAATTGGGATCCTGTAGAAAATGCCATATTTGTTCCATGGCTGGTATTGATTGGAGGCATACATACCATGCTTATTTATAAACGAAATGGAGCAGCTGTAAAAACCTCATTTATCCTGATCATAGCCTCTTTTCTTTTAGTCGTATATTCAACTTTCCTCACAAGAAGTGGTATCCTTGGAGACAGTTCAGTTCATTCGTTTACAGATCTGGGCTTAAGTGGACAACTTCTTTTGTATTTAATGGTATTTGTTTTACTGAGTATATATCTCCTGATAAGGAATTGGGGATTGATTCCTTCTACAGAAAAAGAGATTAATACTTACAATAAAGAATTCTGGATATTTATTGGAGCTACCCTTTTATCCTTATCTGCTTTCCAGGTAATCCTGCCAACTTCAATTCCCGTTATAAATTCCATTTTAAACAATATAGGAATAGAGACCTCCATGGCGCCCCCAGCTGATCAGGTAATGTTTTATACCCGGTTTCAGATATGGTTTGGCATTGGAATCGCCATGCTAACAGGTATTGGACAGTTCTTCTGGTGGAAAAAATTGGAAAAAGGGAAAGTATACCGGGAATTTGCATTACCTATTGTGATCAGCTTGATTTTCTCTACCCTGATCATGGTGCTCTCCGGCCTGAGAGATCTGCCTTTCCTTTTGCTTTTAAGTTCCGGCATATTTGCTATCGTTTCAAATATCCGGACACTGCTTAAACTATTTACTAAAAATAAAAAGCTTTCAGGTGGTGCGGTATCACACATTGGTGTGTCTCTAATGCTGATAGGTATCCTGTATTCTTCCGGTTTATCAAAGGTAATTTCTCTAAACAGGTCCGGTATGACCTATAGCAGCGACCTTCCTGAGGAAGTCAATAAAGAGAACATACTTCTATTCCAGGACCAACCAGTAGAAATGGATAACTATGAACTTACATACAATGGCCGAAAGATTAAACTTGATGGGCAAGGTGGTTATTACAAAAGGAATCAATTCAACCTATTGAATAACATTCATTATTTAACCGCAAAAGAAGATATTCTGAAAGGTGATATTATCAGTATTTCAAAAGGAGATACAGTTAAATATAATCCCGAAAACACGTATTATGAAGTAAGCTATAAAAAAGAGAACGGAAGCTCTTTTTTGTTATATCCAAGGTTACAGGAAAACCCGGATATGGGTAATGTTGTTTCGCCGTCAATTAAAAAAAGCGCCTTTAGGGATATTTATACACACGTTACAGTTGTTGCTAACGAGGAAAAAGAATGGAGTGAAACAATAGAAGAGGAAGTCCGGTTGGGTGAAAATTTCTTTGTAAATGATTATGTTTCTACAGTTGAAGGATTTAAGCGGATTGAGGAAGTAGATGGCATTCCTTTAGAAGAAGGAGATATCGCGGTAAAAGCCCAAATAAAAATACAGGGTAAAACTCAGGATTATTTCCTGGAACCCATTTATCTTATAAGGGATAATTTCGCTGCAAGAATACCTGATGAGAATGAAGCCCTGGGGATAAAATTAACTGTCCTTCAGATAATCCCTGATAAAGATGCCCTGGTTTTAGGAATAAATACCTCCCAGAAAGATTATATCATTTTAAAGGCAATTGAAAAGCCATTCATAAACTTATTATGGACCGGAACACTGATACTTATGATTGGATTTACTATTGCCGCTGTTCGTCGAGCTAAGGAAATAAAAAAATAATCTCGGTTACAAATCGCTTTCTGTCTTTATAAATAAGAACATCAGCTATTTTTATGAAGACGGGATCAATCATACAGCTATTCCTAACACTGACACTATTGTGGTCATGTGATGTAGAGAATCCCATTCCAGATCCTATTGAGAATCCGGAATATGCTAATTGGATAATCCCTAAAAATGAAATTATCACCAGGGGGGCTCAAAATGATTTTATACCTTCACTTGATAATCCACAATTTATGCCGTCCACAGCTGCTGAGAATTTGGATCCGAAAGATCTGATATTAGGATTAAATATTAAGGGTGATTACAGGGCTTATCCCATAAATATTATGAACTATCATGAGGTGGTTAATGATGAGTACGCTGCAGGAGAAAAATTGGTGTCCTATTGCCCTCTGAGTGGAAGTTCTGTAATCTGGGACCGAAAAATACAGGGTATCAGCACAACATTCGGGGTTTCAAGATTTGAATTCAATTCTAATCATCTATTGTACGACAGGGTTTCGAAGGGACATTGGCTACCACTTAAATCCATATGCGTGAATGGAGAACTGGAAGGATTTGAGTTAGAGGGACATCATGTCATTGAAACTACCTGGGAAAACTGGTTGTCCATGTTCCCTGGTTCAAAAGTGTTGACACCTCCTATTGGTACCATGTATGATTATTCGGTAGATCTATACCATGAATATAAAAGTACGGATACTATATATTACACGGTAAATCCGTTGAATACATCATTACCTCTTAAAGAAAAGGTTCATGGAGTTAAGGTTGACAAAAGATTAAAAGTATATTCCAATAGTGTTTTCGGTGATACAACAACTATATTACATGATAATTTTCAGGGTCTTTCCATCGTAGTTATTGGGAACCGCTCAAAAGAGTATATCGTTTCATACGAAAGAAGAATTCCAGGAGGCCCGGAGCTCGATTTTATGCCTGCTGCAGATGCACCGAATATTCTAATGACTGATAATGAAGGTAATAAATATGATATCTTCGGCCTGGTGCTTGATGGCCCGCGACAGGGCCAGGCGCTGATCCCAACTAAATCGATTTCAGGGTATTGGTTTGCTATTGCTTCCATGTATCCGGACCCAATTATTTACTAATTTTTTCTTTTTCTGATTTATATCATTTTTTCTGAAATTTATCAAGAATACTTTTGCTTAACTGTTAGAATTTTTTTGCAGGATGAGACCGTTTAAAGTTTTAGGGATACAGCAAATAGCTATCGGAGGAGAAGATAAGGAAAAGCTTGCCAGATTCTGGATTGATATCATGGGACTTGAAAAAGTGAAAACCTTTAAAAGTGAGATGGAAAATGTTGATGAGGATGTGCTGAAGATTGGTGATGGGCCGCATTCCGTTGAAGTGGATATTATGCAACCTGTTGATATCGAAAAAAAGCCCAGGGTTCATGAACCAAAATTGAACCATATGGGTTTATGGATCGATGATCTGCCTAAAGCAGTTGAGTGGTTAACGGATCAGGGTGTAAGATTTACACCTGGTGGAATCAGAAAGGGTGCATCAGGATATGATGTTTGTTTTATACATCCAAAAGGTAATGAAGATTTCCCCTTATGTAGTGAGGGGGTTTTGGTGGAACTAGTACAAGCACCTGAAGAGGTGGTCAGCGCTAAGCGTTGATTTCTAGTTTTTTGTGGTTGTAAAGTTTGGTTTAGCCGGGTATTTATATACCCGGTTTTTTTATTTTTATATATGGAATATTACAATATTGCCTTCATCGGGGCCGGAAACCTCGCCTGGCACCTTGCCCCTGAGCTAGAGAATTTTGGTCATAAAGTATCATTGGTCAACAGCAGATCTAAAAAAAATGCAATCTCTTTAATTGATCGGTTATACAAGGCATCCTACAAAAAAAATCTGAATTTTTCGAGGACAGATATTGATATAGTAATTATTGCGGTAAATGACAATCACATAAAAGATATTGCCTCAGAGATCATTATTCCAGAGCATTGCTGCATTATCCATACGAGTGGCACCCAATCCATTGATATCCTGGAAAGATCCGCAGCCCTTCATTATGGTGTTCTTTATCCCTTACAAACCTTTACTAAAAGGGTAAAAGCTAGTTTTAAAGATACCCCTATTTTCGTGGAAGGAAATGGGAATTATGCTTACAAGGTACTTCAACAACTATCAAGGAATCTATCAAAACAAATATATAAGCTTGATAGTGAACAGCGCAGTATCTTGCACCTCAGTGCGGTAATAGCTTCTAATTTTTCAAACCATATGCTTACCATTGCCAAATCCCTGATGGACAAGCACGATATGAGTTTCGACTTATTGCATAACGTAGTTTATTCAATGGTTCAAAAGACTTTCGAAATAGGACCTGAAAATGGACAGACGGGGCCTGCTGTTCGTGAAGATCTTGCCACCCTGGAAAAACATCAGAAAATGCTGAAAAGTGATCGGCATCTGCATAAACTCTATACGCTTATTTCAAATCATATTATGAATACCCATCAAAACTGAATGATCTCAATATCCCGAACGAAGGTAAAAAACAGCATTAATCTGAAAAGGTCAAGCAGTGGAGTTTTAATCGTACTTAATGTTTTCCACACGAGCATCCAGGCATCATGAATCCATGGCTTTCCTCATGCCACTCGAAATTGTCATTATAGGCATCTAATTCCCAGAAAAATTTTGTTCGCTTTTTATCCTCATTGCCAATTTCATTCATGGAATCAGTATCATATAACCTGCCATTGATCATTACCATATCTACAGAGTTCGTATTCAGGATATCCTCTAATGGATCTTTGCTCAGAACAATTAAATCAGCCAGTTTCCCATCCTGAATTGATCCAAGGTCATCGCTCATGCCTATATATTTGGCCCCATCAATTGTGGCAGCCTTCAATACCTGCAAATTGGTCATGCCTCCCTGGGCGAGATTCCACATTTCCCAATGCACACCAAGACCCTGTAATTGCCCATGTCCGCCTACACATATTCTTACTCCACGATCAGCCAGGGCTTTACAGGATTCTGACACCAGAATATGTCCATTGTTATACTCCTCATCCGGTACCATGGTCCTGTGTCTCGACCGGCTATCAATAATGCTCCGCGGAGTATATTTCAATAATTTTTCATTTTCCCATACTTTGGTTTTCTGATACCAGTAATATTCTCCATTTAATCCGCCATAGTTGACGATCAAAGTAGGGGTATTAGCTGTATTGCTGGCTGACCATAATCGAAGTACATCTTCATAAAGAGGTGCGATTGGCAAATTATGTTCAATACTTGTATGCCCATCGTATATTTCACTTAAATTATGATAAAAAGTTGATCCGCCTTCCGGATAAACCATAATACCCAATTCCCTGGCTGCCTTTATGATCTGTTGTCTTTGCTCCCTTCGAGGTTGGTTATAGCTTTTGATAGAAAAGGCACCATATGCCTGGGTACGTTTCAATGCACTTCGGGCATCATCCAAACTGTTGATAACAGCCTTAAAATCACCATCAGCACCATAAATTATTGTACCTGTTGTATAGATCCTGGGTCCAATCATGATTCCGGCTTTTACCATTTCTGATTGTGAAAAGGACATCTCTGAATTGGATGAAGGATCATGTGTTGCTGTAATCCCATAAGCAAGATTGGCATAATATGGCCATTCCTTCTGGGGGCTTAATCCATATCTGAAGGCAAATAAATGCGCATGAGAATCAATAATACCTGGCATGATCACCTTGCCGTGGGCATCAATTGTTTTAGCCGTACGAGGAATTTGAACTTCCCCTTTTTTCCCAACAGCCCTAATCCTGTTATTCTCAACGAGCACAACACCTTCTTCGATGACCTCCTCCCCATTCATGGTTATGATCTTAGCTCCTTCAAAAGCAATGATGCCTTCTGGAATATCAGTCTTTAATTCAAGATCAACTGTGATAACTTCTTTTTTAATCTCTGCAATAGAATCAGGAGATCCTTCCAGAAAGGTAAAACAGTTTTTAACATCTACGGTATAATATTTTTCTCCTAGCGTCCAATGTAGCTTTTTGCTGTCTTTCGTCCAATGCAGGTTTATACCCGCATCATCAGATACTTTTGCTACAGGTAATGCTTTTGTGGATGCCGAAAGCTCAAAAGTCTGGCCTGAAGGGTTGAAAGGCATGATATAAACCTGATGGAGTTCTCCAAAAGCCAGCCACTTACTATCAGGGCTTACATTATACTGATTGGCATAGGTAGATTTAAAATGGATCTTTTCATCGGCTCCCTGAATGTTGACACTTTTATAAGATTTCTTCAATGAACCAAAGAGGTATCCGCCCGTCTGGTAAAACACCCGTGCTCCGGTCATATCGAATTTTGGGAAAGTGCCTTCCCGGGTAATAAAATATTGCTTCCCATCTACAAGGTCCATCCAGTATAATCCTGGTTCTTTGGTATAAGACATGCCAAGTGCCAGATTTCCGGTTTCCTTTTGATACACAATTTTTTCAACATCGGGAGAAAAAGAGGGTGTTCTGTATATCCCTTTTTCATTCGTCAGGGTTTTAACATCACCCTCTTTAATATTTACTATCCTAATACTCCCTTTTTCCTCATCATTCCATGAAACATATACAATATTTTTTCCATCAGGTGAGAAAGAAGGTTCAAATTCAAAATCCTTCCCGCTGGTAAGACGTTCCGGTTTCCCCCCGGGAATTTCTTTTGTCCACAAATATCCAACAGCATTAAAGACAAGTAATTTCTCATCAGGAGAAGTAACTGCATGCCTGATCACATTCACCTTAAATCTCTCAGGGGCAACTTCATGTTTAAAATATAAGGCATCACTGATTTTATGATCCGCGGAAGCGGTAAATTCGATGATCTCTGAGTTTCCAGTCTGTGTATTGATCTTTAAGATCTTGCCACCGGCCCAGATAATGATATTTTCATTATCCGGCAACCAGTTATAATTCGTATACACTCCGAAAATCGCCCAGGCCTCCTGCTGGTCTTTACTTAGTTGATCAAAGACAGGCTTCTGAATTCCTGTTTTAAGGTCATGAATATAAAGAACAGACTTCTCCCTCACCCTTCGAACAAATGCCAGCTTTTTTCCATCAGGAGATACCTGTGGCCGGATAGCACCGCCCGGTCCCTGAATAATTGTTTCTGATTCTCCTTTTTTTATATCATATCTTTTAATTACATAGATCTGAGAATTGGGGTCTTTATTATACTTGAAAAATCCTCCTGGATATACATCCTGGCTATAGTAAATATATTGACCATCTGGGCTGAAACATGGCTCGCCAAGATCCTGTTGGTCATTCATCCTTTTAACCAGTTGTATGCCTGTTCCTCCTGAAAGGTGGTACATCCAAAGTTCCCCGGCACCCAGTGATCTTTCTGAAGTGAAATGCTTTCTGGCTACGAGATATTGTCCATCGGGTGCCCATACGGCATTATTAAGCAACCTAAAATTTTCTTTTGTGATCTGCTGAGGATTACTCCCATCAATGTTCATTGTCCATATATTATCTCCACCCCCTGCATCACTTGTAAAACTGATCTTTTTACCATCCGGGCTGAATCTGGGTTGTACTTCAAATGGATAACCTCCTCTTAGCAATGTAGCCTGACCACCTGTAACAGGCATTATATAAATGTCGCCCAGCATCTCAAAAACTATATTGGAACCATCAGGGCTTACATCAAGGTTCATCCAGGTGCCTTCGGAAGTTGTAATTTCTACTTCTTTATAAGGCTCCCCCGGTTTAGCTACATTCCATTTATTTTTATTTTCCTGACTGTTTAATGGAAATGTCAGGATGATGAGAAGGATCAGAATATTGGTTTTCATCGCTATACAAAATATTTTAGAGGCACAAAAATGCTTAATTTTATTATAATAACATCAATAGTAAAAGAATAGTAGTATAGTGTTGCCCGAATCCGCTTTTGTTTCCGGGGACAATCGTCCAATGATCAAAATTGGCTTTTAATATGATATTCAGAAACCAGATATGGTTCGATACTTGGATAATCAATAAATGAATTTACATCAAAATATACATGCAGCATTCGGGGAATGATTACCAGGGGATTACCAAAAAACTTGAAAGGATTAAACAACTCTGAACTTGTTTTACAATGTTCTTCCACGATGCCATCAAATTTATCGGTGTTATCCGTTTGTTCTTCTTCCACTACATTCCTGTTGTAATGCCATAAAGGATGAATTTTCAATGATAATGGGGTATGTCCGTTATGCCACCTGTCAAGGAATTTCTCATATTCCAGTTTTTTCTTTTTTCTAAAAAGCGTGAGGAGACATACTCCGGGTGTAATTTCACCATCTGCCCAAGTCTTATCATATTTTACCGGAAGCGCTTCCATAACTTTGTACATCCCGGCAAAACCTTTAGATTTCAGAAGAGAGGGAATTGGTGCAGGTTGCTTACTATAATAAACAGATATGGCTGCAATTTTGGACTTTCTAAAAGGTATTACCGTAATTTTAGGAGGTTTCTGTTCAGTGAGGACCAGCTTGATCGAATCACATTGTGATTTTACAATGTCAACCATAGAAAATATCCGTTGCTTGAAATCATCATACGAATCTGATTCCATTCCCCTGATCAGATAAACATCTTTTTGCATAAGATCCACATTTTAATATGAATTAAAAGATATAATAATAATTTTATAAGCTGAAATATATTTTACATTATCATTTCTAATCCATGACAGAATCTATTTTATCCAAAAAATCTTATTCCATACTAATTACCGGGGGTTCAGGTTTTCTAGGCAAAGCCATCGTACAGGAATTGCTAAGTGAACCGCAAATGATTTCAACCAGTGAGATTAGAATTCTGGATATAAAACCACCTAAAGATTTAAATAATGAGTCTATTACTTATATCCGGGGGGATGTTCGCGATTACAAAATCCTGGAGAAAGCTTCAAAGGGTATTGATGTTGTGTTTCATACAGCTGCCGTAGTAGATTGGGGGACCCATTCTGTCAGCGATGTGTATGATGTGAATTTTTCAGGGACAGAAAATGTAATCAGGGCCTCTAAAGAGAATAAGGTTATAATATTGATCTATACGAGCTCTCTCGATGCAGTATTTACAGGTAAACCATTGGTTGATATAGATGAAGATCAACCGTTCCCGGAGCAACATCCGAATATGTACTGCGAGAGTAAAGCGCTTTCAGAAAAAGCTGTGACAGATGCAAACCAGAAATCCTTAAAAACCTGTGTGCTTCGACCATCCGATGTTTATGGGGAAGGGGATCCTTACCATATCGATTCCCTCATCAATATGGCAAAAACCGGATTTTACGTGCGGTTAGGTAACGGAACATCAAAATGTCAACATGTATATGTAGGAAATATGGCCTATGCGCACGTCCTGGTGGCAAAAAACATACTGGAAGGAAACCCATCTATTACAGGGAAGACATATTTCATTACGGATGGACCGGGTCATAATTTCTTTTCCTTCTTTGACCAGATTGTTGAAAGGTCGGGTTATAAAATCTGGCCGAAAAACATGTGGTTACCTCGCTGGTTGGCTTTTTCAATCGGTAGTTTGTCAGAATTCATTGCCTTCATTCTCAGACCCATAAAACACTATAATCCGAAGTTCAGTCGATTTGCAGTAGTCTATACCTGTACTGATTTTACTTTTTCATCAGACAGGGCAAAGAAAGATTTTGGATTCGAACCTAAATATAGTGTTGAGGAGGCGATAGAGAGAACAGCCGAACATTATAAAATTAAGGCATAATATCCCAAAACTTTGATCAAATTTTTTAATTACTTAGCAACTATCTTATTAGGAATTTCGATACTACCATGTCATCTCCGGACTTCAGGCCAATAAAGTATATACCTTTATGCAGACTCTTCAGATCGATCTGAATTCTGTTTGTTGCTCTTATTTTTTGAGTTCTCAAAGTCCGGCCATTAATATCATAGATCAGATATGATAAATAAGGGTGTTTTTGATTTAATTCAAGGAAGATCATGTCTTCAGCAGGATTTGGGTATAATTGATAAACCCCTTCTTTTCCATTTTCAGAAAGATCTTTATCCAGAGGTGTGAGGTTCGGATCATATTCCGAAGCATTGTCAGAGATTGCCGTATTAATTAGTGTTGAATCAATGGAGTAGGCAGTTATTCGGAACCAGCATAGACTGCCAGCCGGAATTTCAGGCTCTTCCCAAAAGTAAAATTGATCAGATAAGCCTGTAGCAAGCGTTAGAAAAGTTTCTTTTTCATCAATACTGTATTCGAGATAATAATGTAAAGGTCTGCCATCATCGGGATTCTTAATTTCCCATGATATAGCCCGTGCCGCTGTCCAGCTGCCTGAAGAGGGATAAGTTATGTCAATTTCTGGCTGTTCATAGGAATGTAAGAGCTCAGCGAATCCAATTCCTGTTACTTCTTCTCCATTCACCGTACCTGTCACATGAGTAGAACCTTCAAAAAAGCGAAAAGGTAATTGTATTTCAGAGTTATTATGATTGGTGGCTATAATAAGGTCTATATTATTAACAGCTGACGTTAATCTCCATTTACTGGAATAACACATAACACTGTCCGGCATATAATTGAACGCCAATCGTTCAATTTCAAAGTCATGTGTAGTATACTGTGTAATGGTATCAACATATACCGACATATGCTTATATGTTGCAGTATCCGGGAGTTTTCGATCTTGTGTAAAAAGATTGTATATGTTTATATCCATATCATTCGATAACTGAACATAAAACCATTCATAATCCTCTTCAGTCAGTGGATTAAACGTTCCATACTGGCGGTCAACCCATGCTGTTCCACTTACCGGTTCTGCCATCCCATTTAGGCCCAGCATCCCGGTAACCAATGATTTGGTTAATGAATAATAATAAGTATAGCTATTTTCTCCCTGCTCAAAATAACCGTTTTCGCCCAAAATAAGAGGTGGCTTAAGTGAGGCATATTCCAGTTCCAGGGTATTCTCTCCAGACTCTGCGGATAAGATATATTCAAATGGAATCATAATATCATCACTTCCAGTTTTGTTTAGCCAGTACTCCGAGTTTCCTCCCATGGTAGTAGCCTGAATATTAAGGCTATCCTCAGCCATGATGCTATAGTTTACAGCATCTGTTTCCGAGTAAAATGCACCAGTTTCTTCATTACTTACATTAAGAATTCTGAATCCATCATAACCGAAGGCTGGAAAATAAAAATAGGTGAGCATAAAACTGTAGGTAGTGCCCGTGTTATCCCCGGTCACATGTCCTGCAGTATACCACCATTCAATAGGTTCTGCTGGATGTCTTCCTTCATCTAATGGAAAGGAGATCAGGCTGCTTTCCGGATTCAGCGGATAGGATTTCCATCCTTGACCGTAACTGTCAAAAGTGAACGATATAATACAATAAAATATGAATAAGTATCTAAAAACCATATTTTCTAAACTGCCTAAAGCCAGGCATGAAGCATATTGATCTGGCCCTGGTCCATTTTCCCTATCTTTAATTCACTATAAGGAAAAGGTAAAATAACCACAAATAATGAAATTTTCATAGTGCTGCCAATGGTAAAGGTAAATCCGGGATAAACCGCATTATCAAAAAAAAAGCCATGCAAACAAGCTTGTCCGCATGGCCTATCACCTTAAATTAACACGCCTATTTAGTAAGAGTCATTTCAATTTTCATTGATACCTCCACATCAGGAGTATCTATATTTTCATCCAGGTCTTCCATTGATAATTCATCATAACTAACCTTCAATGTACTTTTTGTAAGTTCAAGGATAGAAACAATTTGTTCATCAGATGTACCACCATCGAGGATAATTTTATTACCATCTGAATTTATGGCCCATGAGCCATCTTCAACAGTATCTGCAATTCTAAAGATGTACGTATTATCATCTTTAAATTCAATAGTACCGCCAAATGATTCTTTTAAAAAGGCATCATAAATAGCAGCAAATGCTTCGGCTTCTAGACCAGACATTCCCATAACGTCTGTGAAATAATTTTTTATAGGAAGTCCGCCTATTTGAGGAACAACGTCAGCATCAGAAATTGTCCATAAGCCCACCAATTCTGCTGTGTCTATACTTGCTTCTTTTTCAAAAAGGTCACAGCCAGTTGCAACAAAGATTGAGAATACTCCAATTAAAAATAGAGATCTCATTTTACTCAAATTACTTTTCATAATTAGATGATTTTATTTAGCTGATAATAACTGGTTATATAAATCTTTAAAAATAGTCGGTTTAAAAAGCTATATACTCTTTATCGCTTTTAAAACGCTTAAGTAACCAATATTATTTCATTTTATACTCTGTTTTATCAATGGAAATCAACAGATTACTATGTTCAGAAAGTTTTTAAGTATTAATTTGATTTGGCAGGTGATACTTTTTGAGGAAACCTATAAATGGGAATATATATAAATGTATTAAATATTTTCTAGGAGAGAATTATAAAGCGTAACTTGTAAAGATATTACTCATTCAACAATAATTTTAATCTTATGAAAAATTCAATCAGGCTGATGGTGTTGCTTATGATAGTTTCCATTACTTCGATGTATGCACAGAAGTATGATATTGAGGAATCAAACAAAACCATTGCGGACTTCAAGAAAAAGGATTCTGAAATTGAAAAATTCTTCAACAATTCTTATGGTTATGCGGTATTGTACTCTATAGGTAAAGGAGCTATAGGCGTCGGAGGTGCTGGTGGGAAGGGCACCGTTTATAAGCAGGGGACTCCTATCGGGGATGTTAGAATGACACAAGTGACAGTCGGTTTAGCCCTTGGCGGTCAGAAATACGCTGAAGTGGTCTTTCTTGAGAAAGAGGATGATTTCGACCGTTTTGTGAATAAAAATTTCGAGTTTGCCGCACAGGCTTCAGCTGTTGCCTTAAGCTCTGGAGCCTCTGCCGATGCCGATTACAGAAATGGCGTTCTTGTTTTTACCATGGCAATTGGCGGGTTAATGTATGAGGCATCCATAGGGGGCCAGAAATTTAAAGTCACCTTGTATGAAGAAGGAGAGGAAAAGGAAAAATAAAAAATCCCGGATGTCTTAATTGAGTACAAACAACACGGGATTTAGTAATATTATCTAATATTTCCTGTATCTATGCCAATGCTTCCAGGGCCGCCTCATAATCAGGCTCTTCAGAAGCTTCCTGAACTTGCTCAGAATAGAGAACCTTGCCATTTTCATCTGCAACGATCACAACTCTTGACAGCAATCCCTGTAAAGGACCTTCTACGATCTCCATTTCATAATCTTTCCCAAATTGCCCGGTAGCAAAGTCTGAAAGGGTTATGGCATTTTCAATACCTTCCGTTCCACAAAACCTGCTTTGAGCAAATGGCAGGTCTCTGCTAATACATAATACTTGTGTATTATTCAGTTCAGCCGCATATTTATTGAAAGCCCTGACTGAATTGGCACAAGTTCCTGTATCCAGGCTTAGAAATACATTAAAAACTATTCTCGATCCTGCAAAGTCATTAAGAGAGGCCTTTGAAAGGTCATTTTTTGTAAGTAAGAAATCCGGAAGTGTATCTCCGGCAACAGGAATATTACCTTTTGTAATTGTGGTATTCCCTTTGAATTTTATTGTAGCCATACTCTAGTTATTTTTTTATAATTAATTTAAGAATTCTTGTATCTGAAATTCACCAGACATAGATAGCCTTCCTGTAAGACATTTAATAGAATGCTAAATTAAGTGTTAGAACTTAGTTGACCAATAAAATGTTTTAATTAAACGCTCGAGATAATTTAAATTATTTTTAGGTTCCCATTAATCGGATCCTTGTACGACCAGGTCCTTGGTTTTAAGTTTGGCTGGACTGAAAATCCCCAGGACCCCTTTTCTTTCACAAGTACTTACAATAAATCCGCTTTTCGCCAAACCAGTTAACAAAGCCGTAGATATTGCCTGGGTATTTTCAGTTCTTCATGAAGGCTACCGGCTGAGTAATTTTATGATATTATCTTTTACTCTTCGATCAGAATTATACCTCAGATGCAGCCTCTGGCACTTGCCTGGATTCAACGGAATAATATAATGAAGCAAAGGAAGCATATATCCACATTGCAGCAACAATCACCCCTACCACAAAAGCGATAAAACCGCCAATAGCAATAAAGATGGCCAGCAATCCCATAACAAAAATATTCATGGCATATCCATCTGTCATTTTCCAGCTGGTCTGGAGGGCCTTTATAGCATCCATTTTTTTGTCAATAACCAGGTAAGGTACAAAAGCTAATTTGCATGCAAATATGATCCCGGGAATAATGAGCATCATAACACCGATCCCGATAATGATATTGGACAGCAGGGCAGCCAGCATTATATTGATGTAATTTTCCTTTATTACAAATAGGTCTCCCACCTTAAGGTTCTCCCCCCTTGCGGCTTTTAAATAACAATAATACATGCCAAATTGAAGAGGTCCGAGGACCAGGACTCCATAAGCAAAGGAGATAAAAATGAAAACAACTATTCCTGCCCAATTTGAATAATCATCAATCAAAAAAGAAAATGCATTTACAGGAATAGAAATTATAAATAATAACAAACCAATTAAAAACAGTTCTAGAAAATATTTCCAAATGGTTTTCCACCCATGGTTATAGGCATCACCAACTGTGGGCTCGAATTCAGCTTTTGAGTATTCCATGATATTAGGTTTATTTGGTTTTTAATTTGACATGAAAATAAGAAAAATTTAAACTTCATTGAAGCACTTGGCACAAAATATATTATTCCATAACCGTTTATATTTTTCACTTGCCGTCCATATGATAATATTTTTTCCTTAAGACAAAGGGATATATATTCAATTTGGAAAAGTATTCTTAAATCATCATTAACAAAAAATCATACATCATGAATCAACACAAAAAATGGCCATTGACCTTATTTCTGATAGTGTCAATTTTCTTCCAGAGTTACTCTCAGAACATTACCCTTCCGCCTGGAGGAGGTAATCAAAAAGCAAGTGTCTCCCAATGGATGGGAATGGTTAAAGCAAAATTCTCGTATAACAGTCCCGATGTAACGAGCCCTACAGGTGAAGACAGGAAAGGTAAGATCTGGGGGGCCCTCGTCCCTTGGGGTATGATTAATTT
>CAYMFU010000148.1:0-5559 GCA_964389805.1 uncultured Roseivirgaceae bacterium
GATTTATTATGCATTGTCAACCGATGGTGTAAGACAATTGATTATATATGCTGTCAATGATTCTGGGGATGATCTAACTGCAAATCCAGTTGTTAGCGACGGTTTGTCTCCGATTAATCCAGTTACTGCCGCTGAATGGAGAAACTTGTATGAGACAGTTGAAGGTGAACATAGACATGGTGGGATATTGACAAAAGGACACTTTTTTGGAAAAAAATGTCTAATTGAATTGTTAGAATACAATGATGCTGAAGGAATGACAATCTTTCATGGATTAACTGACAAGGGTGAAAAAGAATTGCTGATATACGCAAGCAAGGATCATAAAACAGTTTGTAATAGGTATTATATTTTGGATTTCTCCCGCAGATGTCCACCATATTGTTAAGATAAAAGACAATGTATATCTGATTTATGGAGGATTATTTCTATATTAAGACAATTATTTATCTAATAGCATATTCAATCAATATTAAATCTCATCGATTTTAATTCTCAGGATCTGACAATATTGCACATAATGAGAAATACTTATTGAAGTATTGCTTTATTCAGTACTTTTAGTAGCTTTTTTATTCTTATCCTGAATTGAAAAGAATTTCAAAAAGGATATTCCTATATCTGGCTGGATTTTAACGTTAATGAGAAAAGATCAAATTATGAATGCCTCGATCCAGGTGTGGTAAGATAGATTCAGTATTCTGTTCCCAAAGGCATTTTCATGTACTAGCATAACCCCTCATTGCTTGATTTTCTGGATGGAAGATATGTTTTAAGAAACCAGGAGAAGGATCCTGCTTAAAAATATGGTTATCCCAGATGATCTTTCATGTTGAGATCCCTGCATTTTATCTCAAAACCACATTTGGCATGAGCAATGAATATGTCCTTGGACAATGGGAATTTCATAGTCTTAATTATTTTTGTAGACACGGAAAATATTCAATAATCCATTCATGACTCTTTATCTAATTTTAAATCGAATAGTGATTTTTGTTCATTTTTTTATGAGAGATCTGTTTGATTTTGAATCTGAAGGAAATGCGGTTTTCTTGATAATCATTGAAATTATCCAACCAGCTAAAAGGTTAAGCAAATACCTTATCCCGAAGTTAAACTAAATGATTATACATATAAATACAATATATTGATTATTAAAGAGTTATCAGTATGAAAATTAAAACCTTTCCAGTCATTTTTTGGAGAGGGTCCAGTTATTTTATGTTAAACCCAAATGTTCAATTAAGTTATGAAAAAATCACTCTTGTTATTTGCAATGTTGATTGTGAGTACGATCACATTTGCACAGGTTAAATTCAAAATGGATGGAGGTATCCAGGGAGCATTATCTTTTGGCGAACTCAAAATGTATGGTATTGGCGCTTCTCTGGAGCCAAAAGTATTTATTACACCAAAAATCAGTGCAGGTGCCAGAATGGAAGGCAACGTTTTATTTGGTGGAAATATCAGTACATCCGGAGATGATGTATCAGCGAGTACGGCTGCAACCGCGGCTTTTATTGCTAAAGGGGAATATTATACCAATGATGAAGGTACAAGACCCTTCTTTGGATTCGGATTGGGTTATTACACAATGGGAAGCAGTTCCGGCTCTACAGGAGGTGCATCCGTTACTGCAGGGAGTCATTTTGGCCTTTCACCACAAATTGGTGTAACGTTTAAAAATTTCCGGCTTTCGGGTATATATCATATAATAACCGGAAAAGACCAAGTCTCTGTTTCAGCAGGTGATTATGAGGAAATCTCAAGGAGTTATTTAGTCATTGAATTGGGATTTAAGATTTTCGGATCTAACAAATAGACTTCATACCCGGCGTTCCTGATCCGAACGCCGGGTTTCAATTTTCCTGGGACAATATTTTCTAAAACCCCTTTTGTGAATCTGACAATATCATTAGTTGGCAGGAATTTTATTAGCTCGATTTCATTTCCTGGAACTTCTCCCAAAGGATTTCTGATGTGATGGTCTCGCAGAGATCATCATAAGTACTATCTTTAAATCCAACTGGTTTGAATTCATCTAAACCATCCAGATAAACTATTGTAGGGCTGTGAACCTTTTTATCATAAGGTTTTCCGTACTTTTTTCCAAACTGTGCTATCGCCGTTTTCTTAATCTCTTCTTTCCATTGTGTAACCTGCATGGCTTTGGCTCTCTTGTCTGTAATATTCTGTCTGAAGGGGACGACAAATTCAACATCCTCTCCTTGTGAATTTTTAAACAACCCGTATCCTTTAACAACAGAATTATACTCAAAATGCAATTCCTCGATGGCAACAAAGATCACAGCCTTTAATTGCTCAAACCGTATTTCCAGAAAATCAAATTTTTCCATGGTTATTTCTTTCAATAAGTTCTTTTTCTGGTTTATATAACAATATCAAAATTTGTTTATATACCTATTTTTTATTCAACCCTTCTGCTGTCCGGTCTTCCATCGCTGGCGGTGGAGTAGCAGTTGGAGGATTCTCCTGCAATAATTTCAAAACTTCTTCTACTACCCGCTCTAACTGGGGATCCCGTCCCTGTACCAATATGTTCGGATCATCCCAGACAGGTATGTCAGGTTTAACGCCTTCACCTTCCCAGAACCAATGGCCATCATTATCATATAACCTTCCGCCAGGTACGGTAATCCCTCCCCCATCGATCAGCCAATGACCTGTTGCCGGTCCGACCAATATGCCGAGGGTTCTTTCACCAACAATTGGCCCAGCTTCCAATTCCTGAAATGCCCAGGGCAAACCATCACCGCCCGATCCAGCCCAGCCATTGATCAGCATGCCCATAGGACCGGTATTGGCTTTTATAGGATAAGCGTGGTGCCTTCCATGGCGCCAGTAAAGATTATATACTACAGGACGCTTCATCAATTCAAGGAACCGATCCGCGAGTTGACCGCCTCCATTAAACCTTTCATCAATAATGAATCCTTTTTTATCCAGCTGACCATAATACATCTTAACTAATTCCAATTGACCTTGTGTAGCAGTATTCGACATATAAATATATCCCAGTTGGCTTTCTGACAGCTCTTCCACTTTCTTGCGGTTATTCTCTATCCATTCCAGGTATCGCAGGTTTTGTTCTTCTCCCTGAGACAAGCACTTTAGAACAAGTTTTTGAGTCTCACCTGATTCCCCTGATTTCCTGATTGTTAATGAAACGGTCTTGCCAGCCAGTCCTTCAAAAGCGGCATAGGGATCTTTTACAGGGTCCAGCTTAATGCCATTAACTGCTTCGATATAATCGCCGGAACTGACATCTATGCCAGGGCGATCAAACGGTGACCGGATTTCAGTATCCCATGCCGCAGGCCTTACAATTCTCTTAATCTTGAAATTGTCATTTTCCAGGTTCCAGTCAATCCCAAGATATCCTGTATGGACCTGGGGAACGCCTTCCACATCACCACCAAAGGTATAAGTATGTCCGGCGCTTAATTCTGCACTCATATTTGACTGGATATTGCTTACATCCCATCTGGTACGGGCATCATCAATTAAAGCGCCATACCTTACCTTTAACGCATCCCAATCAACCTGCTGCATATTTTCATCATAAAAGAAATCCCGGTACCTTCTCCAGGTATCGTTAAAGATCTGCTTCCACTCTTCTTTCGGATTCAGTTGCATAACCAATCCATTTGCAGGTATCGGTTTTTCTATCTTCTGATCAGGTTCAGGTTTTACTATTCCATATTTTCCTTCACTGCGTACCAAGATGCTTTTACCATCCGCAGCCAGACTGACAGCTTCTATGTTACCCATAATCTGTTTTTCTTCCCTATCTTCAAGATTGTAAAACATCAGGGAGGGCTTCCCTTTTTCATCGCCTGTAATTGGAGATCTCAAGTAAACTATTTTTCCTTCAAAAGGTGCCAAATCGCTCAAATTACCTGCCTGAGGTGGTAATATCGTTAATCTGCTTTCAATGTCTTCCCAATCTATTTTTACAGATACCTCCGGTTCTGGTTCTTCATCCTCGTCTTCCTTTTTATTCTTATCCTTGTTCTTCTTTTTGGCATTATTTTCCTCGGATTCCTTTGTTTCATTCTCTTTATCTTCTCCATCCTCTTTTTCTATCTCGTCATTTTTAGGCTTAAGAAGATCCGGGACATCCTCTGCCAAACTGATAGCTGCCAGCCGTGTGTTGTTAGGATATATCCATGTGCCATCACCTAGCCCGCTATAGGCAGCGGCAAAATTCCTGTCAGTAAGAAAAAACAGGTATTTCCCATCCGTGCTGAATACAGGATCAAAGTCTGAATAGAATCCACTCGTCACTTTAGAAACTTTCCCTTCTTCAATATTATATGCAAATATTGCATTACTGGTATTATCCAGACCCTTCGCATAGGCTATCCATTTAGAATCCGGTGACCAGCTAATGGTATATGAATAACGTGGATGGTGTCCAATATTCCAACTGTAATTATCTGATATCTTTATTTCACCTGTAGCTATATCCAGGATACTTATATCATTCTTTTCATCGATAAAAGCAATTCGCTTACTATCAGGTGACCAAAAAAGGGTATAACCAAATCCACCATTTCTATTGGTCAGTTTCTTTGCTGTTTCATTTTTATCGGCTTCTTTAAGATAAATTTCATACTCCCCAGATATATCGCTCCAGTAGGCAATATACTTGCCATCCGGTGACCAGGATGGATTCTGGTCAAAAGCGCCACTGGATTGGGTTAAATTCAGAACATATCCTTCTTTAACTGGCACGTTAAAAATTTCTCCCCTGGCTTCAAAAAGGATCCTTTTACCTCCGGGAGATGCCGCCATATTTTGAATACTTCCACTTACATCCTTTAACCTGGATATTTCCAGAGAAAGATCGCTAACGACTTGTACATTTACTTCCTTGTATTCCTCGCTTACAGCATCCATCAGGTAAAGACTCCCGCCTACCTCAAAAACCAGCTCCTTTGGTCCGGCTGAAAGAAAGGAAATGTCAAAGTCAGTAAATTGGGTAATCTGATTCGTTTGTTTGGATTCAATATCATATGAACAGATATTCCTTCTCATACGCTCACCTTTATCAGATAGATAGTAGATTTTATTTCCAATCCAGGCTGGTTTACCATCATTGGCAGGATTATTTGTAATGTTTTCTGATTTGCCGGTATTCAAGTCAAATAGAATAACATCAGATGTCAGGCCACCACGGTATCTCTTGAACGGATAATTTTCAGTGATCTTAGTAATATAGGCGAGCCTGGAACCATCTTCAGAAAAAGTCGCTAATTCACCATATGGTACCTGTATCCTCTCTGGCATCCCCCCATTTTTATCTACAAGATAAAAATGATTTACCCTTGGGATCCCGGCTTCTCTTCTTGATGCAAAGAGTATATTCTTTCCATCGGGATACCATTCGATCATCCTATCAGTATAGGAAGCATATGTCAGGCGGACCGGCAAACCTCCCGATGAAGGAATACGATAAACATCCACATTCCCATTATAGCTTGCTGAATATGCTATTTCAGATCCATCCGGAGAAAATTTTGGATAGGATTCCTC
>CAYMFU010000149.1:0-6507 GCA_964389805.1 uncultured Roseivirgaceae bacterium
ACTGTGACACTCAATACAATTTGTTGAAAAGCTTGCTGAAGGGTGGTTTGGATTAGTTGTCGCATTATACTCATCCAAATGGCAATTCACGCAATCATTCCCGATTCGTTCAAATCTAAGATCCGTTTCGGACAAATGACAATCGTAGCAACTCGTTATATAATGAGCTCCTAATAATGGAAACCCATTATCGTAATGAAGTTGAGTAATATCTGCTACCAGCCAGTTTTCGGAGTTGTGGCACCTGGCGCAATCGAATCCTACGGTCTGGTTATGCATATCTGTATGGCATGAATAACAATTTGTCTGCGCTTCCGAAAAAACCAGAGACTGGTGACATTCCCTGCAGTCAACAATTGTATGTTGCCCTTCAAGTGAGAAATCCGTGGTGCTATGATCAAATCCTTTGGTTGTATGCGGTGTTTCAAGCCTCAAATTATCTGAAATCACCTGCTTTGAAGGATCATTGTTTTTCCAGAACTCAGGAGCTATGTCCCATCCCTCAGACGTATGACAGGTCGCACAGTCAGTTTTGAAATCAACACCGTGCGGGTTCTGGGCAAACAAATTGACCGTTAATCCCAGCAGTAATATTATTGGTGACAGTCTATGCATTCAAAATTCTTTATTTTGTAAAAGACAAATATCTCCCCCTGTTCCTCTACTTCTTTGTGGCATGATCCACAATCCGCCTTCTCATGTTCTCCATCCAGTTTAAATGCTGTTTTGTTGTGATCAAAGTGAACCGATCCCCAGTTTTCATAGCTATGGCATTCCAGACAATAGGTTATCCCATCTTCTGCGAATTGCTGTCGGTGTATATCATCGTGACAACCTATGCAATCCATGGACAAATTTTGAAAATTTTCATATCTATTACTATGATCTAGATCATCAACACCATGGCAAGCCATACATACCTGCCTGGTATGTGCACCTGCCAGTTCAAAATTCGTTAAGTTGTGATCAAACCTGTTAGCTTGCCAATGACTTACTTCATGGCAACTTTCACAGGACTGGTTCGGATAATATTTTTCATCAATATACCCCGCATGCACGTCTTCATGACAATCAACACATCTCTCTCCAATATCCCTGAAACTCCACCTCGTGGATTGCTTATGGCAAGCAAAACAAGGAGTGGCCAGATGCGCACCTTCCAGTTGAAAATTTCCCTCATTATGTTTTTCAATCGTATACGAGCTACCGCTAAAGTTATTGACGGTATGACATTCCGCACAATCAGGACTTACACTGTTCCTGACAAATTCTCTTCTATGGTAATCGCTATGGCATGATGAACACCTGTTATGAGGTAGTGGAGTCGTTAAATTCACTTTATGGCATTGTTTGCAGTCTACATACCGGTGCCGCCCGGTGAGCCTGAACCCGGTCATATTATGATCAAAATTTTTAGCATACCCTGCCACGCGGAAGGACTGTTCACTATGGCATTCCGTACAGTTCTGGCCAAATTTATTATCATGTACATCTCTATGACATGATGTACAGTTCTGGAAAGGAATATTGGCAAACCGTTGAAAATCTTTTCCATTCCGTTTTTCCATCCTGTGGCATTCGATACAAGCCACATTATGGTGTTGTCCAACCAGTGCAAAGTCCGCATCATTATGATTGAAATTCTCTGGTGGGGAAAATGCCTCCGTCGTATGGCAACTTGCGCAATCCTGAGACAGGGTTTCCTGGTGGACATCTTCATGACACGAAATGCAATCCGTTTCTAAACCCAGAAAGGTGCTTTTGTTTTTCTTCAATCTACTGTCAACAATAAGATCAGGTGTATGGCATTGCCTGCAGTCTATTCTTTGATGTTGACCGGTAAGTTCATATCCAGTCAATTGATGATTAAAATCATTTTCATCAAAGCGAATCATTTCGAATTCCCGTCCGTGGTGATCACTATGACAGCTGGCGCAATCTTTATTATTTACTTCGCTTGAGGCATGATAACCCTTGTTCTGATCGATACGGACCTTTAATTCCTGGTGACAATCCAGGCACTTTTCATTCGATACATCCCCACCGAGAATATGGCACTCCGTGCAATTCATTATCCCTTCCAATTCAGCATGCGCATTAGCCAGATCCCCGGGTGAGATTTGAGCTTCTGCTATGGCTGAAAGCAGAATAAATAATAATGCAATATGTAGGATCCTTCCCCTCATTCTATACTAAGTGGATATCAGGAATCATCCTTTATCCATATTTTTTTAGTGTATATCCGAATCTTTTGGTAATCTTGACCCCGGCCTTTTCAAGAAATTGCGTGGGTAATTCACCGCCCGCAAAGATATAAACCAGGTCATTTTTGAGATCTATTTTTTTGTCTTCTACAGCCAACGTTACGTGTTCCTTTTCCACAACCAATAAATTAGACTTATATTTTACACTTAAAACACCTGTTTCAGCTGCCTTATTAATTAATTCCCTGTTTTTCGGTTTTATTCTATTGAAAGCTTCGCTCCTGTAAGATAGCATCACCTTGTTTTGTTTTGCCAATGAAAGTGCGGCTTCAATTGCGGAATCACCACCTCCAACGACAACAATATCTTTGTTGTGAATATTTTCAGGCTCGAGTAACCTGTAGGCCACTTTTTCAGATTCTTCTCCGGAAACGTTCAACTTTCTCGGGCTGCCCCTCCTGCCGATCGCTAAAAGGATCTTTTTTGTTCTGAATTCCTCATTTGTATTCGTATTCACCTTAAAATGATCACCTTCATAGGATATCAATTCAACTTTGGTCCTTTCTTTTATCGAGATTTTGTTTTCTGATAATACCTTTTTCCATAGCTCGAGTAATTCCGATTTGGTCGTGTTATAAAGATGTACTTTTCCATGGATTGGTAACTGCATAGGGGAAGTCATTACAACTTTGGAACGTGGGAATGTGAATACTGTGCCCCCCAGAGAATCCTGTTCAAGGGTTAAAAAATTCAAATTATGCTTTTTTGCCATTAATGAAGCAGAAATGCCAGCCGGCCCAGCCCCAATGATTATCAAATCGAAGGTAGCAGGATCTTCTGCAAAACCTTCTTTAATCATATTTTCAACAGCAGCCTGTCCTTGTTCCACACTGTTCTTAATAAGTCCCATACCTCCTAATTCTCCAGCTATATAAATACCAGGGACATTGGATTGAAAATCCCGGTCGATATGCGGCAGGTCGACACCCCGTTTTTCGGTTCCGATTACAAGAGAAATAGCTTCCACCGGACAGCTATGAAAACATGCCCCGTGCCCTATGCATTGAGAAGCGTTAATCAGTGTGGCCCTGCCATTCATGATCCCCAGTATATCTTGTTCGGGGCAAGCCTTTATACAGGCTCCACTTTTTATGCACTTGTTTACATTTATATCAGGATACAGAGATACCGGCTCGAATAAGCCATCTTCTTTGGCTTTTACAACTTTTTTCTCGACAATACGGGATTCCTTTTTCAATTTTCTCAAATAAATAAGAAGAATTATCCCGCAAAACAGAAATACAATAGCATATATGACGAACTGTTCTGACATACTCTTTAATTTAAAAGATCCATCTGGCACCAAAAGCGAGGGTTATCCCTACATGAATGATCATAATAACCAGCATTATCAGGGCAAAAGGTAAATGTACAATATGCCAATATTTGAACAACCTTTGCATGGTTTGTAAACGCTGTAATTTCTTATTCAGGGAAATTTCATTTTTAATGAGTTTTGTAATTCCCCTTATGCTTCCTTCTGAAAGCCTGTAATTTCTTAATGTTTTCTTTAGCCTCTTAATACTTATTTTATTCTCTTTATTCCTTCGTATTGTCCGGATCTTTTCTCCTCCGTTTTGTTCCTGAGAATTAATACTGGTATATTCCAAAATAGCATTGTAACTATTTCCATCGAGGTTAAATCGATTCTTGATACGGACATTCAAATTACTTTTCATTTCCCTGACCTCATTCAGGCTTAATTCTCTTCCTTCCATGGATCTTGGTATCTGAAGATAGATGTATCTGCCTATTACACCACTGGCAACCACCACCACCATGCTCCAGAAACTCACTGAAACTATTCCTCCAAATTTGAATGCGGTATGGTATAAGATCATTATTGGACCCAGGATACATAGAAAAATGTGGAACTCAAGCCAATATTTTAATCTTCCAAAACGGGCAAGGAAACGATACCTTTTTCTGGCCATATAGGAAAAAACGCCTATTACTATAAATAGTGTTCCAATTATACCTAAACCATGCCCTATCAGTCCACTTGGTTTATATAAATCATGATCGGAATGATAAAACCTTTCGGTTAATGAAGTGTGATAATAGGGAAATCCCAATATAAAAAGAGATATCGTGGTCAGCACAATGATACTTGCCAGGGTCGAAATATATATGTGATGACCGGTTTTTTGCATTTTAATTTACTTCGCAGATCTTGTAATAAGTAACCTATAGTAACGATTTTATCTAAAATTTATTATTGAAATATATTCCAAATCACATGCATTATCCTTATAAAATAAAATTAGAAAAAATTAATTTTATTTATATGCCATTCGCGTAATGTTCATTAGTAAAAATGAGAATTTTTAAGGGAACAAAGATTAAAACGCAGTCTTTTTTCGATGTAGTGATTTCGACCTGAGATTTGATTGAAAATTCTTCTTAAAGGTGGATTCATTTTGGATTTTATGGATCCAAACAAAAAGTGTTATAAAGCTTTATCAGGCAACGATCTCCTCAAACAATTCAAACTTGAGTCTTTTCATTCTTTTGGCTTCGACCCGAACCTGTTTCATGTGCCCATAATTCAAGGGCAGGTATAATGTGGGATTATACAGATTACCCGAAAGCCGTCTCAGAACAGATGGTACACTGTAAAACTTTTTCCTGGCATTGATCTTACCCATTTGTAGTTCGTAAGGTGTCATATTCTTTGGTTTGAAAACCACGGTATTGTGATCGTAATACTTCCAATCTGATGTGGTCAATCGGTTTTCACTTTTCAGCTCATCATAAATTTTGGTGCCAGGATAGGGGGTTAGCACATTGAAAGAAACTGTGCTGACCTTATTTTTTATCAGAAATTGAACCGTTTCATTGAATATTTCTTTGGTATCGTTATCAAAACCAAAGACCATGGAAGCATGGATTAAAATGCCCATCTTTTTTATCTTTTTGATGGCGTTCTCTAAATGCTCTATTTCCTTCAACGCCTTCCTCATAGATTGAAGTTGATCTTCTGATACACTTTCTATCCCAAAAAACATGGTTTTACATCCACTTTCTGCTGCAAGTTGCATCAATTCATCATCTGCTACCAGCAAGGAAACGGAAGCTTGTCCTGCCCAGTTTATATTCAGGGGTTTAATTGCCTTGAATAAGGCTTTCGCATACTTTGGATGTCCAATGATGTTATCATCCAGGAACATAATGTTCTTCGCACCTGAATCTTTGATGTCTGAAACAACATTTTCTATGGGTATGTGCCTGATTTTTTTGCCAAAAAGATTCGTGACACAACAAAAATCACAATTATATGGGCATCCTCGTGTTGTCATCACAGGGATAATACTGAATAACCTGTTTTTAAGGATTTTCGTGAAATCTTTCCTTATATACTTTTCCAAGTCCGGCTTTGGTTCATGATATCTCTCTTTCAGTTCATTATTTTGAAAATCATTCAGTAGTGTTTCCCAAACCCCTTCTGCTTCACCTATTACAACGCAATCCGCATGTTCCAGAGCTTCATCCGGGAGTATTGTTGGATGAACTCCGCCAAGCAATACCGTTTTACCCCTTTTCTTAAATTCCATACAAAGATCATAAGCCCTGGGGGCATTGGCCGTCATGCAGCTTATACCTACCAGGTCGCATTCCTGTTCCAGGTCCACGAAGGCTGTTTCCTCTTCTATTATTTTAACATCATGTTCCTCAGGGGTTAATCCCTCCAGAATATAAAGTGCCAGTTGAGGCAGCATAAGCCCCTTATTGGTTCTTTTTTCGGCATCAACCGTTGGGGAAATGAGTAGTATTTTCATTAAACGTACTTTAGGTTCATAATAAAAATTGGAAAATGATTACTGTTGAAAAATAGACTTGATGGTGTTAAATGGTTTATAAAGGTACACAAACTTTACGAGTACCTTTTAAAATATGTTTTATTCCTGATAATGTCACTGGCAAGTGTGAGGCATCAATGTATCAAAATTTAATTTCCTGGATCACTCAAAAAAAAATCGGAATTAAAATGATTATATTCGAAATCAACTCATTTCACCAATCTAATCATCATGAATAATAATCTAATCGACACAAAATTTTCCCTCCCATGCGGAGTCACTCTTAACAACCGTCTGGTAAAATCCGCAATGACAGAGCGTATCAGTAACAAAAAATTTGAGCCCACCGAAGGGCACGTAAGGTTGTATGAAGACTGGGCGGAAACTGAAGCAGGTCTGTTGATAACAGGTAACGTAATGATTGACCATAAACATCTTGAATC
>CAYMFU010000150.1:0-2508 GCA_964389805.1 uncultured Roseivirgaceae bacterium
ATTTAAGGACCTTACGTATCCGGAAACCACAACGTCACGCCTGAAATTTCCATCATCAGTATATTCATTGAATACCTGGCTTTTCTCCTGCCAGGCAAGGATATATTGCCATTCAGAGTAAGGAATTAATTCAAGACCATACCTTATGAGTGAACTTTTTACATCATCAATGTGATCTATTCTTCTTCTGGAAGGGAATGAGATGGTGTCTAACCACTCAGTTCTGTAATAAAACTTTACTCCCAGGTCCTGTTCTGCATTTTTGAGAAATTGAATAAGTCCTGTTTGGTTGATGTTTGTTTGCTGGTTTTCATGGGTTTCCTGGGCAAACAGGAATCCCTTCCCTGCAAACAGCATAACTATAGCGATTTGAAAAATTCTTAGTAAATAGCAATATGTTATTTGTATATCTTTCAATTCAATTAATTACCGGTTTTTCAATCAATACTATTTTCCGGTCGAAAAATACTTCCCCGGATGTATTGATCCCCTGGACGATTACCTCCATATCAGACATCAGATCATTAAAATAAAAACCAAATTCCGTTTCCGAATTCTTCGCGTATTTTAAAACTGGATTCCAGTAAACAACCGGATCAAAGCCTGGCAAAGTGTTTGAAATAAGTTCTGCCGGCATTCTATTTTGGATAATTCCCCGGGGTTGATGGAAGCCGGCCATATCTATCCTGGTCCCAAAGGGGATATCAATCGGATTTTTGGTATATATTGCCACGATACCGCCATTTGCCACCGGCCCGAAATATTCCAGTTTCGCTTCCCTTACCAGTACATCGATGTTTTTCACCTGGGTAATATCCATTCCCAGAATAAAATCGTTATCCTTGACGATCTTGCCATTCACAAGAAATAATGGATCTGGTTGCATATCTGCATTCGCCGAATGGTATATCCTGATACGTGTTTTCCCGTCGAGTTTAAAGATCTTTACATTGGGTAATAATTCGATGATCACCTCTCTCATATCACTCAGCTGAATATAATCATCAAGATCATAGGATAGATCCGGTTTGTCATATATCTTATTGTTATTGTAGATATCGGCTTCCTCAAATTGGCTTGAATCATCAAGGTGTGTGTAAAATTTCGAAAATCTTTGGTCCAGCCGGCGGGTATTTATGAAATTCTGGAAGGTGGGATTAAGCCAAATATTGCCTATAATAGGTGGTGGATCAAATGCAGGTTTAAGATGAAGCGTATCTAGCAATATGCGCTCGTCTTCCCCGACATTAAGTATCAATTCATTGTTCCGGTTATGAAAATATATGTCGTTAAATTCAAAATTTCCCTCAAGGTCTGTAAATTGGAAGCTATACCCGGGCCTTTCACCAGTTTGTGTAAAGGTTAATGCTCTTACACTTAAGGGTTCTTCAGTTTTATTATCAACCACTTTGCCTCGTAAGCCCAATTCCTGTTCAGGTGGATAGACCGGCTGATTATAAATCAGCTTAGGATTAACTTTTAAATCGTTTATGACGTAGTTCTCACGTAATATTTGTTCCGACTCCCGGCTATCAGAGGATGAAATTCCGACATGATAGGATAAGTTCCTGTACGAGGTATTGGCAAGGTCCCTGGAATGGGGATACCCAGTTACAAACTCCTGAAATTGCCTGGTGTCCCGAACCAGAACAGATAAGGCAGATGGCGTTTCAGCAGCCAATGGATTTGTCATGCGCACCTTCCCTAACAGTTGCTGTCGGGGCACATATAACATCTTATCTTTTAATATGAAAAGATTATTCTCAGTTGTCTTTTTTATAAAAATTGTCTTGTATCCTAAAATCCCATTATCCTGAGAGCGTACATAAATGATATTCTCTCCTGGATAAAGGTCATTTTTATCAAGTGTCAGGTTCTCCACTTTGTTCCTGATCCTGATCCTTTCCAGCCTTTCATCTGTGAATTCACTTCTGGTAAATACCTCAATATTTTTATACTGATCATAAGATTCATCAAAATGCAGGCTGAGAAGGATTTGCGAAGAACCTGGATAATCAGAGATCCTGATGTTGCATTTTTCTGCATTTGGAGCCGGAAATTCGAATATTTTGCTGTTGTTATTCTCATCCGATATCAATAGGGAATAGTTAATGATGGGCGATCCTTTGATTATACAACTCCCTGTTCCATCGGGGTTGATTGAGAAATGTTTAAGGCTATCTCCACTTTGATTGTTAATGACCCAGGCATCTAGAGGCTTTCCTGTACCGTTTAATGATTTTGATCGAACAATAACAGTATTATCAACTGCTTCCAGAAGCTTACCTCCTTCGATGAAAATTGAGAAATCAGGTATTTCCGGGTTTGTTGATTCTTTGACCTGAAAATCTTTGATATCTTTTGGATGAACCAAAAATACCGGGATGTAATGGATCAATTCATCACAAAAGCCGATCTGGTAATATGTATATGCCCTTATCCAAAACCATCCTGTAGAGTCGATATCCTTGGTTTTAAATTGGCCTGGGCTTGATCCATTACGGACAT
>CAYMFU010000151.1:0-7049 GCA_964389805.1 uncultured Roseivirgaceae bacterium
AACCAGGATTCAATATTTTTATTCCAGGTCAACTACTTTTCCAGTTCTGAAAGATTGATCAGCGGCCAGAACAATCCTGAGACTATTGACCGCATCCTCCTGATGAGCTGATAGATCAGCATTATTTACAATTGAATTAAAGAAAAATTCCTGTTCCAGGTCGCATAATCCTTGATGATCTGGTTCGTCTTCTGTGTTGATGATTTCATCAGCTTTGTTCAATTCATTGTTATCATTAAGATCTGAATAATGGATCTTAAGACGATTGGTCTGGGTATGACCGTCTATATCGTCGCTTTGCCCGCTCTTCTCGGCATCCATAATATTAACACAACCCTTAGGCCCAATAACATCTTTGACAAAAAAGGCGACTTCGCTCATCATAGGCCCCCATCCAGCCTCATACCAGCCAATGGATCCATCTTCAAATATAACCTGGAGCTGGCCGTAATTATACATATCGGGATCGATTTGTTCTGTTAGCCTGGCCCCAATAGCATGTACCCGAATTGGTTTTGATCTCGTCATTTGACACATCACATCAACGTAGTGTACGCCACAATCTACTATGGGGGACATAGATTTCATTAAATTCAAATGAGTAAGCCATGTATTTCCACTGCTTTGCTGATTAAGGTTCATACGCATAACCAACGGTTTTCCCAGAGTGTGAGAGATCTCTATGAACTTCTTCCAGGATGGATGTACCCTTAGAATATATCCAACTACCAACTTTTTATTACTTTTTTGGGCAAGATTAACAAGGTCTGAAGCTTCTTCTACCGATACCGCTAAAGGTTTTTCAACGAATACATGGGCACCTGCCAATAAACTTTTCCTGGCCAGTTCAGCATGAGTGTCGGGATATGTGCAGATGCAGACGGCATCAGGTTTTGCAGCAGCAAGTGCCGTATCAAAATCATCGAATTGGGGTATCCCGCCTAGTTCGGTGGATAGCGCTTCCCTTTTCTCCGGCAGACGGTCGACAAATCCAACCAGTTCGAATCCTGGAGTTTTGTAATAGGCCAGAGCGTGAGATTTTCCCATGTTCCCAATTCCTACTACTATAACTCGTATTTTGTTATTCATTTTAGTATGCGATTTTTGTCCGCCTTAAATTAATATTTTATTTTCAAATCAGAGCGTGTGTTAGCTTATAATTTATATTTATGAACCATAAATGGATTTCATTGTTAATTTACTAAAATTTGGGTATTTTCAGCACTTCATTTTGTAACTCACATATTATCAGATTTTTTAAAATTAATAAATATGAAAATTATCATTAGAAAAGATTATCAACAGTTAAGCCAATGGACTGCTGATTACATTGCAGAACGGATTAACAATTTCAAACCTACGAAAGATAAACCATTTGTTTTGGGATTGCCTACCGGATCCTCGCCTTTGGGGACGTATAAGGCGCTGATCAAGCTCAACAAGGAGCGGATAGTGAGTTTTGAAAATGTAATTACATTTAACATGGATGAATATGTTGGACTGGACACGGATCACGAGCAAAGTTATCATTATTTCATGTGGGAAAATTTCTTCAATCACATTGATATTCCTGAAGAAAATGTGAATATCCTAAATGGAATGGCATCTGACCTTGACAAAGAATGTGCAGATTATGAGAAAAAGATGAAGGAATTAGGGGGAATTGAACTTTTCCTTGGTGGAATTGGACCTGATGGTCATATTGCATTTAATGAACCAGGATCTTCACTGGCTTCCAGAACAAGGATCAAGACACTCAATTTCAATACCATTAAGGCAAATGCAAGATTTTTCGATAATGATATTCATCTTGTGCCGAGAATGGCTTTGACGGTAGGGGTGGGGACCGTAATGGATTCCCGTGAGGTTGTTGTAATTATCAATGGATTTCATAAAGCAAGAGCATTACGCCAGGTCGTAGAAGAAGGAGTAAACCATATGTGGACCGTTTCCATGCTTCAGATGCACAGACACGCCGTGATCGTTTGTGACGATGAAGCGACGATGGAATTGAAGGCTGAAACAGTAAAATATTTCAAGGAAATTGAGCAAATCATTGACAACGAATTTCCTGACCTGGATTAAAAGTACTCGGCAGAAATGGGTTACTAATTTAGTAGCCCATTGTTTTTTTTACATATTCCCTGCTCATTTTCAGACTCTCCCGAATTGGCCTGGTGTGATCAAAATCTTCTTCATGCGCAAGTTCAACAACAAGATCACCCGAGAACTCAATCTTTTTCAATGTCTTACCGATACTCTTGAAATTCACATTACCTTCACCTAAGGATTCAGACCATTGACCATTTTTTTGTTCATCTCTTAAGTGCATGAAAACGATCTGTTTCTGGTACGTTTTAAGAAATTCTACCGGATCAACTCCACCCCGTTTTAACCAGTTCAAATCAGGTCCTAATTTAACATCAGGAATTCTCTTTAAAGTGCCCTTTAAATCGTGAAGACCATCTTCTACTTCATACGTGTGATTATGCAAATTAAGGATAACACCTTTTTTTTCGCCTATTTCAATAATCTTTTTCAGGAGATCAGCCTGATCATCCAGTTGTTTTTCTGTTTTCCTTTCAGGAGCCTTGCCAACCGATGTGCCTAAAGTTCTGCCTCCTACATCCGCCAGGTTATTAATTATGTTTTCAGTATCGTCAAGAATTTCCTGATGTTTGGACCTATCCCACATATCAGCTCCATATGAAGTTCCGATTACAGGCAGCCCATATCTGTCTTTCAGTTCAGAAATAATCAGTGTAGTATTGTGATTCCGTAATGGATGATGCATAAGTTCAATGCCATCGAATCCAGCGTATTTAATCCCCTGGAATATTTTATCTAATGCAGGACTTATATCATAATCCTTTAATTTATAAGCATATATCCATGGATGAGCACCCACTGTTACTTCATTTTCTGATACTGTATGAAGCTTGGAATTTAAGGCCATGCTGCTTTTTAATGTCAGCCCTCCGGCAAGCATAGCCCCTGTGCTTATCAAGAATTTTCGACGGGATGTTTTCATAAGTTAGCTATTATCTTGTTTATTAAAGATCTGTAATTAATAATAATTTTTTATTCAAATCAATTCTTATTTCATAAATTGAAAGAAAATTATTTCATCTTTTATTTTTCACAATATGGATTCAAAGAAAAAATCATCGAGAAGAGATTTTTTAACAAAGGTCTCTTTAGGAACTGCTGCACTTTCTGTTCCAAATATATTAACAGCCCGATCTACAGGTATCAGAAAGGAAATATTAGAATCTAATTATGTGTCGAAAACTTATTCTGCGAATGATAAAATAAGACTTGCCACGATTGGCTTTGGGATTCAGGGGATAGGTGATACAATTAATGCTGTTGGTGTTAATGGGATTGAGTTTGTTGCCGCCTGTGACTTGTATGAAGGTAGGCTGACCAGGGCTAAGGAGATCTATGGAAAAGATATTTTCACGACCAGGGATTACAGGGAGATTCTATCGAAAGATGATGTCGACGCAGTCATTATTGCCACTCCGGATCATTGGCATGAGCGTATTGCCACGGATGCCATGAAAGCTGGTAAAGCAGTATACCTGGAGAAGCCTATGATAAAAAATATACAGGAAGGCCATAACCTGATCAAAGTTCAGAAAGATACCGGAGCAATATTGCAGGTGGGAAGCCAGGGCATGTCAGGCATTTATGCTGCAAAAGCCAGGGAATTATATAAGTCAGGTGTTATAGGTGATCTCGTTATGGTAGAGATTCATAATGACAGGTACTCAAGGGAAGGTGCCTGGCAATATCCTATACCTCCCGATGCCAGTCCGGATAGTATTGATTTTGACTCATTTCTTGGAGCGGCGCCAAAAGTAGAATATGATCCGGTTCGGTTTTTCAGATGGCGGAACTACCAGGATTATGGGACAGGAGTAGCAGGGGATTTATTTGTCCATTCTTTCTCAACCTTGAATTTCGTGATCGATTCCTTAGGCCCCATCCGCGCGAAATCTACTGGTGGATTGCGATACTGGAAGGATGGCAGGGATGTTCCTGATATCATGATGTCATTATATGATTTTCCCAAAGCTGAAAATCATCCTGCATTTAATGCTGTATTGAGGATCAATTTTGTTGCAGGCGGCGGCGGAGGTGGTGGATTTAAACTAATCGGGACGGAAGGGGCTATGATCGTGGGGTGGAGTTCTGTTTCTGTGATCCACAGCGATATGGGGTGGAGACCTTCCGGTTATTCACTCAAAGCTTATCCTGAAAATATGCAGAAGGAAATTAATAAAGTATATGATGCCAGGTATGATCAACAACGGGATAAGATGTTAAACCCACAGGATACTATTTTTGAAGCTTCCAACTCGTACAAAGGGGCTGATCACGATCATTTTCTTACTTTTTTTGAGGCGATGCGTGGAAACAGGAAGGTGGTTGAAGATACTACCTATGGCCTTCGAGCTGCCGGAGCCGCATTACTTTCGAACTTCAGTTACTTTGAAGATAAAACTGTTAATTGGGATCCAGTGATAATGCAACTTCAGTAAGCAAACATTATTATTATGAAGAATATGATTCGAAATATATTTGCCCTGATTTTTATGCTATTGGCATTATTGTCAAATGCCCAGGATGAAAAAATTAATGTCATAGTTTTTGGGGCTCACCCCGATGACGCAGATGCAGATGCAGGAGGAACAGCGATTAAATTTGCACAAATGGGACATAATGTGATGTTCGTTTCTTTAACCAATGGCGATGCAGGACATTTTGCCATGGGTGGTGGAGCTCTGGCGAGAATTCGAAGAGCTGAGGCCGAAGAAGCTGGGAAAAGGGCCGGTGTTAAATATGTTGTGTTGGATAACCATGATGGAGAGCTAATGCCTACGTTATACGTTAGATTACAAGTAATTCGATTAATCCGAGAGTGGGAGGCTGATCTTGTAATAGGTCCCCGGCCCAATGATTATCATCCTGATCACAGAAATTGTGGAATTCTACTTCAGGATGCTGCGTATATGGTTATTGTGCCAAATGTCGCACCTGATACTCCGCCATTGAAAAGAAATCCAATATTCTTGTATGCTCAGGATTTCTTTCAAAAACCGAATCCATTTACCCCTGACATAGTAATAGATATATCGGATACTTACAAACAGAAAATTAATACTATGGCGGCGCACGAATCACAACATTTTGAATGGCTGCCATGGACTTCCGGAAGATTGGATGAAATTCCTGAAGATGATGAAGAAAGGCTGGATTATCTTGCCAGGTATAGAAAAATCAGGATTACAGATGCGGTTCGGAAATCACTGGTTAAATGGTATGGAAAGGACAAAGCTGCTTTGGTAACTGATGCGGAAGCCTTCGAAATTTGTGAATATGGACGTCGTCCAGGTGATGATGAGATCAGAAGATTATTTCCCATGATCAAATAAATGATACAGTAAGTATAATTTATTTCAACTAAAGACCTCAGCTGCTATTCAATTTTAATATTTTAGTAAGAAAATGAATTCGCTGATAAACTAATTAATATAACTATGAAAAAAATCTCATTCTTACTTCTTCTATTATTGACAGGTTTAGTCTGTCTCAATGCCCAGGAACGGAAAATTAACGTGATCATTTTTGGTGCCCACCCTGATGATCCTGACAGCGATGCTGGTACAGCCATCCTATGGTCAAAAATGGGGCATAATGTAATGATGGTTTCGTTAACAAATGGAGATGCCGGGCATCAGGATATGGGAGGAGGCGCCCTGGCCAGAGTTCGACGGGCAGAGGCTGAAGAAGCTGGGAAACGATATGGTGTTAAGTATCTAACCCTAGATAATCATGACGGAGAACTATTGCCCACACTGGAAAATAGGTTGGAAGTAATTCGTTTGATCAGGCACTGGAATGCGGATATCGTTATTGGTCCAAGACCCAATGATTATCATCCTGACCACAGATATACTGGCGTGCTGCTTCAGGATGCAGCGTATATGGTGATTGTTCCAAATGTAGCACCTGACACACCTCCATTAAAGAAAAATCCTATCTTCCTTTATACTAGGGACCGTTTTCAAAAACCAAATCCCTTCAGTCCTGATATTGCGGTGGATATTACAGATGTTTTTGACCAGAAAATATATGGCATGGCAGCTCATGAATCTCAATTTTTCTCCTGGCTTCCCTGGACCGCAGGACAACTCGAAAATGTTCCTGAAGATCCTGATGAAAGGCTGAAATGGCTTGGAAATATATGGGGAGGGGGCACTCTGTCAGCTGAGGCAAGGGCTTCTTTAGATAAATGGTATGGTAGGGATCGCTCCAAACTGGTAAAGCATGCTGAAACATTTGAAATATGTGAGTATGGGCGAAGACCAGGCAATGCAGAGATCCGTGAATTATTTCCGATGTTCGGCAAGTAGTATTGAGATAAAATATTTAATGATTGAGGCTAGGGCAAAGGATTCCTATATGGTTTTTAATCAGTAAATACAGGAAACCGTTTATTTGTAAAGCCATACATCTTCCAAATTAAAAGAGCTGATCCTAAGTTTATCATCTTTCAATTCAAGAAAATAGAAATTTAACTTGAAGGATGATGAACTTTTTTTTATATTATACATTATAAGACGTTAAGGGTAGAATTCATCGAAAGAGTATTCTAATCCGAAATTAATTATAATTATTGGTCTTTAATTAACAGGCCAATTTGCTTTTCTTTCATCTAACTAAATTAGTTCTACTGCATTTCTGAAAGGGAATGTTATTCCGTAATTAATGAAGGGCAATTAAAAAATAAATAATGGCTTGCGGAAAACTTAAAAAATACCTCGACGATAATAATGTGCCATATGTTACTATAACTCATTCTCAGGCTTTTACTGCTCAACAGGTAGCTGCTTCAGCGCATATAAAAGGAAGAGAAATGGCAAAAACCGTTATTATTAAGATCAATGATAAACTTGCAATGGCTGTTTTGCCGGCAACTTATCATGTAGACTTCCATCTATTGAAGGAAGTAACAGGCAACGAAAATGTTGTATTAGCTC
>CAYMFU010000152.1:0-5659 GCA_964389805.1 uncultured Roseivirgaceae bacterium
GTATGCGGATACTTTTATGACCCGGGAAGAGTTCAGGGAAATGTTTGATCATACTTTATACGATAAGGTCAGGAAAAAATACAAAGCCGAAAGTGCTTTTCCGGAAATTTACGACAAGATCAAACCAGAGGATTGGCTTTAATAATATTGCAATGTTTTAAGAGTTCGGATCCAATCCACGTGGATGTGCTTTCTATGGAAGTGACACTACCCTTTTGGGTAGATCCTATTGAAGACTTACGGAATCTCAGATTATCGACAGGTCGGGGTAATCTTGCGATCAATAAACCAGGATTCCCTGGATTCTTTGAAATAGCTTTCAAGATACCCGTTCATGTCAACTTTCTCCTTATCGTCCAGGTATTCAAAAGCTTTGATATACGCCATGACCTCATCCTCAAATTGTGCCAGCTTCTGAATGGTCTCTTTATGAACCTCTATTGGACGACAGGGACCCAGGTAATAGCGTTCCCGGACCGAGGAGGTGCCCAGAGCCTCGCTGGGAACGGCGTAGTCGGCATTCACCAGGCCCGAGTAGTCAAAATCATAGGGGACCGGCAAAAATCCCGACGGATTTCCCGAATTCAAAGACAGGATCTTCAGGTTGTGTCTTCCAGTCACTGAGTAATTCGCATTTCCTATCATATACTGAAACATGGATAAGCTGTTTATTACTTCGGGATTTACCGTACTTATCGAAAGTGCATCGTTTTCAATCATTTTCCCCTTCAGACGCAAAGTCATGAGTTCATCAGGTTCCTGGAGGAAGGCCCAATCCTCGGTCATTTCATTATCCTTTCCTGTATCGATGATGCTTAACCTTACCAGTCGGACCCGGTAACTAAGGGGTGTAATGATATTATATATCTTGTATACAAGGTATTCCCTGAGCACATAGGGCTCATATTGGACTGCATTTTTACAACGTAACACCATGTTCATCCGGATTTCGTCCTGGAGCGAATCGCCATTGATCCCTGAAGTACCAATCTTTAAACAGATGGGTGGCAGGGCACAAAAATTCCGCCGGATAGTTCCTCCTGCCTTGACCTGTACCGAATGGGATACCTGAAATTCAGAACCAACCATATGGATCATTACGGCATCATGGTATACATCTTGAGCCCGGTTCTTCTTAAATGCCTTGACATCAAATCTCAAAGTGAGATAGAGAGGCTCCTCCGCCGAGAACAGATCCTCGTACATTGCTAAGGCGTCCTCGTAGGTGGGAACACCTTCTTGTTGTGACAAGAGAGGGAATCCAGCAAATACAAATACAATGGTAATTATTAGAGTTCTCATGGCAAATACTTTAATCATTGTCATTTAACGTTATATACATCACACCCTTATGAAAAAGAGTGAACAGGGTTATGGAAGAATTGAACAAGCTACTAGCAAGAAGACGTATAAGTCTAATATTTTGTTGATTACTAACAGCTTAATAGCGCCTCTATTCAAATACCTACCACATCATAAAGAAATCCGATCAAATTAAAATAGTCGCGACTAGCTTGACAAGAATGATAATACAAGGGCAAAGAAGAACCAATCTGAAATGGGGGGAAAAATGACAAGCGAGAAATCTGAAAAAATATGAGGGTGTTCAATATTTATTTGCTGTTGCATAAAAAGACTCTTCAATCTTTGGAAAATCTTACTTACTGCATTCCGTGGTGAAATAGACATTGGAACTGCCTACCCTATTAATACTAACACCCTCAGGCGGGAAAGGTAAAGTCCAAACGCAAACTTCATAAAGAGTTGGTATATTGTTAATCCATAATGTATTAATAGCCTTGTTGTTGCTTATATCCAGACGTATAATTTGATTATTGCTGCAACCCAATTCTTTCAGGGCCTTATTATTTGAAACATCCAAGGCAGTTAATTCATTGTTCGTGCACCATAACACTTCCAGTTCTATATTGCCAGTAATGTCAAGGCTACTTAGTTGGTTGTGACTGATCCCCAGGCCAATCAGTACTGTATTGCTAGATAAATCCAGATCGTTTATCCGGTTATATGAGCAATCCAGCCCCTCAGATGACGAGATCCTGATGAAGATCAATGAAGTGATAGAATAAATCAACTGCGCATAAACTTACGCTAACTCCATATTGGCTTTTCATGCGCTTTGAACAATGAAAGTCATATATTTAAACTGCAGATTGATTCAAACTATTTTATACCAACTCAACTAACTATGAAAGCTCTTAAACACAAGATTGCTCTGGCGATTATTGCACTCACTGTTTTTAATCTTAATGCACAGGATATCCCATACGTACGAAAGCAGCTTGAACGTTTATGCAGTCCGGAATTTTTCGGAAGGGCCTATTACCAGAAAGGCGACAGTATTGCTGCTGATTACATTGCCGGTCAGTTTAAAGCTTTCGGACTAAAATCCTATACATCAAATTATTTTCAAGAGTATTCATTCAATGTAAATAGCCTGGAAGAAGTTAGCATAAAGATCAATGGGAATCCTCTCGAATTTGGCGTAGACTATATGATGAATCCTGCCAGCGGCTCCCTCAGCGGCAGTTTTGAACCGATTATAATTGATGCTGATTTGATGCAAGATCCTTCACGCTTGCTTCAGCGCTTCTCAGAAGCCGGGGATGATCTTGTAGTTATTCTGGACTCGGCAGGATTAAATAATCCAGGGCTTTACAAGTTTGTGAAAATCATGGCCATGACCGGTCAGATGGGTATAAAAGGTATGATAGAAGTCTTTCCGGATACACCCATTGGGCGTGTGGGCAGGCATGAGTTCCCTGGACCCTATGTACAGTTAAGCAGCTTAGCATTGCCTGAGCTTATCAATAGCGTTGAGTTTGAGGTGCAAAACAGATTTTACGAAAACTATCCAACCCGAAATGTGATTGGTTATATCCCGGGACAGACGGAGAAGGTAATTGTATTTACAGCCCATTACGATATGCTGGGCTCCTTTGGAGCGGGGAATTATTTTCCGGGTGCTTCAGATAATGGTAGCGGAACAGCCATGGTACTGGACCTTGCCAAACACTTCTCATCTGGAAAAAAACCATACTATTCTGTGGCTTTTATGTTGTTCAGCGGAGAGGAAGCGGGTCTAATGGGATCAAGCCATTATGTCAACCATCCACTCTTTCCACCGGAGCTTATTAAACTTGTCATCAATCTTGATATGGTGGGAACCGGTCAGCAGGGAGTTATTTTATTCAATGCCCCTCAACGACCCCTGGAGGCTGCCATCGTGCAGAAGATCAACGAGGAGAAGCACTACATGAAAGATGTGGAGGAGCGGACCGGGACAGCCAATAGCGATCACTGGCCCTTTAATGAAAAAGGGATTCCTGCCATATTCTTTTTAACCAAAGGGAGGTCTGGGGGCGGCCATAATATTTTTGACACTCCTGATAAACTACCACTCTACGGCTACGAAAACCTGTTCAAATTGGTAATCGATCTTACAACGGAGCTTCAAAAACAGGAGACACACTATTGAACTGTGCTATTTCCAGGGTTTTCCAGGATCAGCTGGATTATCTGCTCCTTCAAAGCATCCCGGTCTGCTTTGTTACCTGATAATTATCCACAAAGGCCTCCCCTTCCCGTTCCGATACCAGTGGCTCATCCCCCACATGGCCCACCAGTGTCACCCTGTTTATTCCGTATTTCAAAATGCTAATGCTTTGGTAACAGGGGTTAACATTGATTTAATTTCTTTTTCAGGCGGAAAGTACTTTCACACAAATTCAGTTAGTATAATGTTGGCCACATTATATGGGAGGCAAGATAGTCGGTATCCTCCTTGCCAACATGATCCTTTCAGCGCCTAAAAAATCCCCAGCGTGAAACGAGGCAACGCAGTTGCTGAGCTTACGACAATGCAATGCATTGGAGTAACCGGGGCTGAATTACTCAAGAATCCATACACTCTATTCTGCCATCTTTTTACCGACATGTTCCATCACTTCACCGAACTCTTTCTCTGGACTGAATTCAACAATCTTCAAATCTTCTTCTATGATGGCGGTATGTCCCGGTGGCAGGTAATAAACGTCACCAGTATTGAGAACTTCTTCAGTTCCGTCATCATATTTTACCCGCATTGTACCCTGGAGCACATATCCCCAATGCGGGCAATGGCAACTATTATTCTTAAGCCCCTCTAATAGAGGCGTAACGTCACTTCCTCCGGGTATTTCATTATAAGCGATGGTCATTCCTCCGTAACCAGGTTGGAAGCGCATGATCATATCCGGAGTTTGCATAGTAATCGGGACGTTTTCTTTCTTGGTTTTCATACTCTGAATGTATTTGTGAATAATTAATGTATCCCTAAGAAGACGTATAAGTCTCGTATCTTGTTTAGCTTGAAGGCCCTAACCACTAATTGAAAGGAAATATTAACTCATTAGTCCTGTATAACTTATGATTGTAATGATCCATCATCATTTTCCATAATCTCAATTGGTCCATCATCTGTTGTTCTTGAGCTTTCAGATATGTAAATCATTCCATTTACATATCCATCAAATCCAGCCTCTTTATCCCAAGTTGGAGCGAAGAGTTTCCCAATTTTTTTTCCATACTCATATGGTGTGACATCCTGTGTTTTTGCAAAATTTATACCTGCTGCTAGAAAGACCGGAATTTGAGAGTTTGTACGATCGTGTTTTTGCTCAAAGGAAAGCTCAGGTACTGTGAATTTCCCCTGTCCAAAAACTATTCCTGCTAACAGGATAAAGGCTGTTGCAATATAAGTTGTCAGAAAAAACTGACGAGAAATAAAGAGATATTTTGCTACAGCACCCAACATCGTGTATGCCCCATTTGTGATTGTCAGGCCTTTTGCAAATGAAATACTAATTTAGATGTCGCAAGAATTGCTATGCAAAAGATCGTGCCAACAAGCGGTGCATACACCAACCCTTAGCGAAAATATTAAAATCAATATGGAGGCTCGTGAACTAAATCCGGGAAAATTGTCTTTTTTGTTGATGCTTTTAGCGGTCCTGTATACCTGCGATAGAACAGGTCCTGAGCCTGTAAGTATTGGGCACTATCTGATTGATAATAAGACTAATTTCACTCTAAAACTTGAGGCTGATAATACTCAGTTTGATGAAGACGTACCGCCGGATACCATATTTCACTTTTTTACTATTGAAGTTGGCAGTGGAGGAAGTGCTGCCCCACATCATATCTTCAATCATTTTTCTATAACAGCTATTATCAACAATGCAGATTCAACCTTATATGAAGGTGTTTATCCACAAGATTCGCAAGATTGGGACGTTAGAAACACACAAGTAGTGAAGGAAAATCCGGGTACTGAATATTATTTGACAATCCCGAGGCAATAAATCGTGGAAAATAAACCAAGAAATTCTTATTATAGATTAAATACATCCGCTAACAAGGTTCATGCGGTCAATTTGGCTTGACACAAATCTTACATATCACCTACCCTGTTGACTCTCATAACAAGATCACATAACTTGATTCAAGTAGCCATATTAACAAAAATGAAAGCAACATGCGAGCCAGGTTTAACAGCACTTAAACTGAACCGTTATACACAAGCCAGTTGGACTTTGGTTCGGAAAATAAAGATCTCAAAGCACAAAATTTCATCTTATAGCAAACAGGATACAATGAAAAG
>CAYMFU010000153.1:0-5108 GCA_964389805.1 uncultured Roseivirgaceae bacterium
GAAGTAAATGAAAGTGAAGATCCAGAGTACAGGTTTATATATCCTGCCGCTTTGGTCAACAGGAATTTTGATCCATCTTACCTGGAGGGAGACTTACTAATTCATCCGCGGGAAGTAACAATTCAGCTTTCGAACCCTGAATATGATATAGAATACAGTGATGCATTACCAGCCAAGGACCCAGAAATACAGGTCATCCTGGATAATGCACCAGATCCGGATGAAATATTTACCGGACTATTTGGAATGTTAATTAATTACGAAGGGTATACTGTTGATTATGTAATTAAATTGGAAAATCAGGTCATTACAGATGCAAATCCGGTGGCTAGTACTGAAGACTACGCTATTGTTCCGGAAATCACTTTAGAAGGCGGAGTAAATCCGTTGAACTATGATATTGATATTATATCCTCATCATTGACTGTCAGTAAAAAGCAGGTTATAATAACATTTAATCAATATGCTCAAGGGGATGTTCTGATCTCTTATGTGTATGATGGTACGGTAAAACCGATTACCGTAGTTACGGATCCACTTTATGACCTTTCGGAAGAAACGAGCAATTCCCCGATCAACGTTGTAATCACATATGATGGAAATCCCTACACAGGTGGGGATATACCTAGTGCGCCGAATAACGTAAATACATATCCTATTGCTGCTACGGTGGTCGAAGATAATTATACTGGTTTTGAGAGTGGCAAAACACTGGAAATTACTCCAAGATCACTGACACCCATATTTGTTACAAATCCTCAGACTAAGGAATACAATGGTTACGCTGATGCAGTAGGATATGAGTTAGGTTTTGAAGCATATGTGCCCCCCGATGGGGTTGATGGTGTCATTCCAAAAGATGAAGGGTACGTAGCCTTAGTGGCATCAGATGGCGTAACATTTTCAGATTTTAATGTTGTTTCAGATAATAAGGTCACAGCATGGAATTTAACATTGCAGGGTACCGCAGCTGGAAATTATACACTAAATGGTGAAGTAACAATTGATTATACTGATGCTTCCATATATCCCAGATTAATAACACTAAAGACCGATGGATTTTATTATAAGAATTCCGGTGATCCAGATCCACCATTTAATGTTGAAATTGCAGATGGATCATTACCTCTAGTTGATGGCGATGTTTTTTCCGGGGCTTTAACCCGTGCGCCATTATCAGAAGAATCCGGGGAGTATGAAATTGTACTCGGAAGTCTTGCCGCCGGTGGCAATGGGGGATTGAATTATGATATACAACCTGAAACCGGACTAGGAATTCTTTATATCAACCCATTTGGCGAGGATGCCAGAAAAATCAGGGTATTCACAAATTGTGTAGAAGAGCTACTACCTGATGGGGATGGTGAAATATACTATCGAGTACATTTTGGATATAATAATCCAAATGCTGATGCGGCCTATGTCCCGTTTGGAGATCTTAATAGTATTACTGGTCCTGGTGAACCATCAATTATAGGTGAAGCAGTTGAATGGTTCGAACCCGGAGAAAATGAGGTTCCACCTATTGATTTTGATGGCAATACTATAACATGGTCAGTATGGTATATTGATTCCTACCATAAAACTTCGGCATCCAGTGCTGCAAATTCCGGAGTAGGAGGGTGTAACCAATTCCTAGGTGCAAGAATTGCGGATTCCACTATAGAGACTTCTGATGCCGAACTTAAGGATGATACTTTTAATTTTGATGGCAGTGCGGTTGTTATTTATCCCAATCCTGCAACAGATAAGTTTATCGTCTTGTTCGCAGAACAACAAGAGTCTCTTTATCAAGTGGAATTAATAGACTCCCAAGGTAAAATGCTGAAATTGAATGCTTCATGGAATTCCTACACCAATGGTTTAGAAGTTGACATTTCTAAATTGAACCATGGCCTATATTTATTGAAGGTCAAAGTTGACTTCGAAGACAGACTATTCAGAATTATAAAACAATAAACAACAAAATTATCACCAATTAGAAGAGGGAATAATATTATTCCCTCTTTTTGTTCCTACATTGTGATTTATTGCATTTTGTAGAGATTGGGATGTTAATTAAAATATTAGTAGCTTTAAAATTGATACGAAAGCGTAATCTGATGAAGATTATATACTTCTTTCTCTTTATCTATATTCTATTTCTATCCTTGCCTGGAATTGCCCAGGATCAGACAGAGGATAGTTTAGTTACAATCATTGAAACACTTAAAGACGATTCCTCCAAGGTTAATGCACTGAACGAATTAAGTTATTCTCTGTGGGATACGAAACCCGATATATCCATTATGTATGCTATGGAAGCTATGGACCTGGCACATAAGGTTAAATTCTTAAAAGGGGTAGCATATGCTTTGAAGAACATGGGCATGGCTTATTTTGCAAAATCCGATTATATTTCTGTATTGGAATATTGGAAACAATCTCTTACAGTCTTTGATTCTATTGATGACAAGGCAGGTGTTTCCAATATATTGAATAATATGGGATCTGTTTATTATGACAAGGGAGATAATGCATCAGCTGTGGAATATTATATAAGGGCGATAAGAGTTGCTGAGGAGATAGGAAATAAACTCAGAATGGCTTCAGCTTATATAAATATTGGCAGTATATATTCTGAAGAACCGGAAACTTATGAAAATGCACTTGAGTATTTCTCATTGGCATTGAAATTAAGTGAGGAATTAGGTGAATACGATATTCTTGGAACCTCTTCAGTAAATTTAGGAGAATTATATCATAAACTTGAAAATTATGATTCTGCCTTATTTTATTTTGAAAGATCGTTAGAAGCCTTTGAAATTGATGGTAGTGGAACGATTCCTTATGCTCTAAATAATATTGGAACACTATATTTAACCAGGGGAGAATATCCATCAGCCATAAAATTTCATGAAGATGCGTATGCGATCTCAGCAGATAATCAGGACAAAAAACAGATGGCACAATCCCTGATTGGATTAGGGAATACGTATAAGCTCACTGCGGATCATAGAAACTCTTTAACCAAATTTCTGGAAGCGGAAAAACTTGCTGAGGAAATAGGTGCTATTGAAGAACTTCAACAAGCCTATGAAGGATTGGCTATTGCCTATTCTCAGTTACGTGATTTCGGTAATGCGTTCAGGTATCAGAACTTATTAACTGAAATTAATTATCAATTGTATAATGAAGCCAACGATAAAAAAATACAACGTTTACAATTTACCTATGAAATCGATAAAAGAGAAGAAGAGATAACCCTGTTAACCACTGAAAAAGCCTTGCAGGAAGCGGAGGTAAAGAGGCAAAGAGCTATGATTTATGGGATTCTTGGGGGACTGGTCCTGATCATGGCGATTGCCGTCATTATGTATAGGAACTACCGCGAAAAAGCACGGATCAATAAGGTCCTGGATAAACAGAATGCAGAGATTGAAAGCCTGATCCTGAATATCCTGCCCAAGGAAATTGCCCGTGAATTGCAGGCTGAAGGGGAAGCTACACCAAGATATTATGAGAATGTTTCGGTACTCTTTACGGACTTTAAAGGATTTAGTTCTATATCGAAGGATATGACGCCAAATGAACTGGTCGAACACCTCAACGCGTATTTCCATGCTTTTGATGATATTGTAGGCAAGTTCGGCCTGGAGAAAATAAAAACAATTGGCGATGCGTATATGTGTGCCGGGGGTATACCTCTTCCCAATAAAACCCATCCTCTTGATATCGTGAAGGCCGGACTGGCAATGCAGGAATATATCAATCAAAGAAAAGAAGAAATGGCTGAAAAAGGACAAGTGGGTTGGGACCTTCGTGTCGGTGTTCATACCGGACCCATTGTAGCCGGAGTGGTAGGTAAGAAGAAATATGCCTATGATATCTGGGGCAATACGGTCAATATAGCCAGCAGGATGGAATCCAACGGTGAGCCGGGGAAGGTGAATATCTCGGAAGCAACTTATAACATCGTCAAAGAACAATATAAATGCCTCCACAGGGGTAAGATCTATGCAAAAAATGTCGGTGATATCGACATGTACTTTATCGAGGAGGAAATCCCCGTTGAAAAGGAACTTGAATCAATACAGGCTTGATTGAGTTGGCAACAAATTCTTAATCTGTCCGGTTGACCATTTCTTTATTCCAATCCCAATAGCTACTCCATTCATACACTGTATCTCACTATTTCCGTACCCCCGTGAATTCTTAACTTGATCCTGATCCGAAGGTAGTCTGTACTGTGATTTTCCGACCATCTTTTTTATATCACTATTTTCTCAAAATATCGTAAGCTGTATAGTAAAAAATGAATTTTCTGTTTAGCAATGTTACTATCCCAATCTTAATGGAAAAAGGGAGTGCCTACACTGTTTAAATATAAAACTAAGAAATGGATTTCTGGCAAATAAGACCTGAATGTCTTATATTTCTTCAACTTATTTTTGAATAGAAAAAAAATCAAAATGAATAAACTGTTTAAATTGTTTGTCGGATACCTGGTCACGCTGTTCGTTGGATGTATCCTGTTGATATTGGTAGCCCTTACCGGATCGGAATCACTTACATACGGGCTTGTTGGGATATTGGTGTTGATCACATTTGCATTCCTCTTTTCAACAAATATTTTTGCACAGGAGTGATTACGTAGGAAAATTTTAATCAATCTGATTTCCGAAACCTTACCATCCATCTTTAATGGTTTCTGAATAATGTTTTATTCAGGGATTATAATTAGCTTTGTTTTCTTTTTTTATACGTTGGATGAGCAGTAAGGCATTTTTTTATTTCTGCATTGTTTTCCTGAATCTGGGAATTTTGGTACATGGGATAGCTCAGGACCTGGAGCAATCTTTCATTATATCTGACCAGCCCTATTATCAAATCGGTTCCAATATCAATTATAATGTCTATTTGTACAATCCAGCAGATGGTAAGGATAAAGTGCCTAGCCAGACGGCTTACGTAGAATTACTTGATGAGAAAGGTTATGTCATCTTCAACCATAAGCATGATGTTCGTGACGGTTCTAGCCCGGGCCAATTTGAATCCAATGATATCGAAACTACAGGATGGTATTGGATCAGGGCATTTACATATTACCAGATCGGCTTTTGTGATGA
>CAYMFU010000154.1:0-76930 GCA_964389805.1 uncultured Roseivirgaceae bacterium
AATTTACAGTACGCGTAAATAATATCTCTTCCGCTTCCAATGAAGCCTTGATTTCATAGTTAAGACCTACATTCTCTTCAAAATCAATGCCCTCCGGTATATTAATAGAAAAGTAGATATGATAAACAGAATCATCTTTTGCAATTCTGTAATCGACAGCATACTCGCTATTCAGGGCGTATTTCCAGTCAAGTGATCTTTTTGTATAATTTGATTGTGAAAATGTCTGGAGACTGCTCAGGATAAATATGAAAATGGCCATTAAAATGAACCGAAGATCATTTATTTTCATCATTCTATTGCTTTTCACCACGTATTCCATGTAAATATCTCAAGTTTAATTTTCAATTTACTCTTTCTATCCTTTTTTTTACAAAAACTTTGCCATGTCTATATTTAAAACAGAAATAACATCAGATAGTATACCTTCTGACAATCCTATACATCAAAGACTTCTTAAACCATATACAGTGGTAAAAGAAGAAATAAGCGGAGCTGTTCTGGAATTAGGATGTGGTGAGGGCAGAGGTATTGAAGAGATATTGCCAAGGGTAGGTACCTTCCTGGGTTTGGATAAAATTGAAGAAGTGATCGAAACCTTGGGTACAAAATTTCCCAAGGCCCAGTTTATAAAATCTATTTTCCCTCCGATTGACATATTGGAATCAGAAGCCTTTGACTTTATTATTTCCTTCCAGGTAATAGAACATATCAGGAGCGACCGTTTATTCCTTGAAGAGATCTACCGCTTATTGAAGCCTGGCGGAATGGCCGTAATAAGCACGCCAAATATCAAGATGTCCCTTTCCCGGAATCCCTGGCATATCAGGGAATACACTGCAAAGGAATTAGAGGATCTTTCCAAAAGCATTTTTGATAAAGTTATCACAAAAGGCATATCGGGAAATTCTAAAGTAATGCAGTATCACGAAGACAATCGAAAATCTGTTGAAAAGATTATGAAATATGATGTGTTAGATTTTCAACATCGATTACCTGCATTCCTGCTTAAATTACCTTACGAAATATTGAACCGGATGAATAGGAATACGCTTAAGAAGGGAGCTAATGAATTGGTTGCTTCTATTTCCTTTGAAGATTATCTGGTTATAGAAAATCCCGAAGAGTCCCTGGACCTTTTTTACTATTTGTATAAAAAATAAATCCCGCCTGAGAACAAGCGGGATTTATCAACGAACGAAGGTCCGATTATTTTTTCTTATCATCTACTTCTTCATATTCCACATCAGAAACGCCACCGTCGTTGCCACCATCACCATCTGAAGGAGGTGCCTCAGCACCAGGCTGAGAACCACCGGTCTGGCCGGCATTTTCAGCTCCAGAGGCTGCATACATTTCCTGAGAAGCATTCTGCCATGCAGTATTCATTTCTTCCATGGCCTTATCGATCGCTTCGATATCCTGCGATTTGTGGGCTTCCTTAAGTTTATCAAGTGCGCCATTGATCGCGGTTTTGTTGCCTTCAGAAAGTTTATCGCCATATTCTTTCATTTGTTTTTCAGTCTGGAAGATTAGCGAATCAGCTGCATTGATCTTATCAATTTTCTCTCGTTCTGCTTTATCAGTTTCAGCATTGGCTTTCGCTTCATTTTTCATCTTGTCGATTTCCTCATCCGTAAGTCCTGATGAAGCTTCAATCCTGATCTTCTGTTCTTTACCAGTTCCTTTATCCTTAGCAGAAACGTGGAGTATTCCATTTGCGTCAATATCGAATGTGACCTCAACTTGAGGGACACCTCTCGGAGCAGGTGGGATTCCATCAAGGTGGAACCTTCCTATCGTCCGGTTGTCCTTGGCCATTGACCGCTCACCCTGCAGAACATGTATTTCTACAGAAGGCTGATTGTCAGCTGCCGTAGAGAAAACCTCTGATTTTTTAGTAGGGATTGTAGTATTTGATTCAATGAGCTTCGTAGTAACTCCACCAAGAGTTTCAATACCCAGTGATAAAGGTGTTACGTCAAGTAAGAGTACATCCTTCACCTCACCGGTAAGAACACCTCCCTGAATAGCAGCACCTACTGCAACCACTTCATCAGGATTAACGCCTTTGGAAGGTTTCTTGAGGAAAAATGATTCTACGGTTTCCTGAATCTTAGGGATCCTTGTAGATCCGCCAACCAGGATGATCTCATCAATATCATTTACTGAAAATCCTGAGTCCTTAACAGCCTGCTTACAAGGCCCAACCGTTCTTTGTACCAACCGGTCGGTCAACTGTTCGAATTTAGATCTTGACAGGGATCTGACAAGGTGTTTTGGAATCCCATCAACCGGCATGATATAAGGCAGGTTTATTTCTGTGCTTGTTGAACTTGAAAGTTCTATTTTAGCTTTTTCTGCTGCTTCTTTAAGGCGTTGCAATGCCATAGGATCTTTTCTAAGATCAATATTCTCATCTTTCTTAAATTCATCCGCTAACCAGTCAATCACTGCAGAATCAAAGTCATCCCCACCAAGATGAACATCGCCATTGGTAGATTTAACTTCAAATACACCATCTCCAAGTTCCAGTACGGAAATGTCAAATGTTCCTCCGCCCAGATCGAATACCGCAATTTTCATATCTTTATTTTTCTTCTCCAATCCGTAGGCCAGAGATGCTGCGGTAGGTTCGTTAATGATCCTTTTTACTTCAAGGCCGGCAATTTGTCCTGCTTCTTTAGTAGCTTGTCTTTCTGCGTCATTAAAATAAGCAGGAACAGTAATTACGGCATCAGTTATGGAGGTGCCAAGATAATCTTCTGCTGTACTTTTCATTTTCTGCAATACCATAGCGGATATTTCCTGCGGTGTATATAACCTGTCACCTATTCTCATTCTGACAGTGTCATTATTTCCTTTTTCCAGGTTATAGGAAACATTTTTCCTTTCTTCTGTTACCTCACTGTATTTTTTGCCCATAAACCTCTTTACAGAAGATATGGTATTTTGCGGATTGGTAATGGCCTGACGTTTTGCAGGATCACCAACCTTTCGCTCTCCCTTACCATCATCAAGAAATGCCACAATTGACGGGGTAGTTCTTCTTCCTTCGCTATTTGGAATCACAACCGGCTCATTTCCTTCCATAACGGCGACACAAGAGTTCGTAGTTCCTAAGTCTATACCAATTATTTTACCCATTATTTTATCGTTTAATTTTTATATTTCACTTTTTTTTCAGATATAGATCATCAATCCTTGTGCCAAGGGAGTATTTGGAAATATTAATGACAGTTTGTCAGTATTTCAGCGGAGATACCTTAAATGGGAAGGAATTTTTGACTTAATTATCGGTCTGGGATCTATCTGAATCATAAGCGGCCAATAAATTTCTGGCAGCTTTAATGGATGGGATTATACCAAGCGAAACTTTTGCCTCTTCACTTTTCAGGTTTTCTTTAATAATTTCATTATTAAAAAATCGTTTGGTGAGTGTGTCTTTTATCAGGTGGTGCATCCAGGCTACATTCTGTTCTTTTCTTTTTGTACTGAAAAATCCAATTTCCGTAATATGTTTGAAATAATCTTCAATCAATTGCCATACTTCCCTGATCCCGGTTTCTTCTAATGCAGAACACAATATAACTTTTGGCGACCACCCGATCTTACTGGGTGGGAAAAGGTGCAATGCATTTTGATACTCGATTCGGGCCCTCTCAGCTTTTCTCATATTTTCGCCATCCGCTTTGGTAATTATTATAGAATCCGCCATTTCCATTATCCCTTTTTTAATGCCCTGCAATTCATCACCTGCTCCGGCAAGCATCAGTAAAAGAAAAAAGTCAACCATTCCGTGAACGGAAGTCTCAGATTGACCAACACCTACGGTCTCGATAAATATTACTTCAAATCCTGCCGCTTCACACAAAAGCATAGTCTCGCGGGTTTTCTGAGCAACACCACCCAGTGCCGATCCGGAAGCGGAAGGCCTGATATAAGCCTTGGGATCTGTTGCTAAGGATTCCATCCTGGTTTTGTCTCCCAGGATGGCACCTTTGGACCTTTGACTACTTGGATCAATGGTTAGTACAGCTAACTTTTTATCCAATGAAGTTACGTGTTTTCCAAAAGACTCGATAAATGTGCTTTTCCCAACTCCGGGAACGCCTGTTATTCCAATGCGCAGTGAATTACCTGTATATGGGATAATCATTGAAAGGACTTCTTCCGCCAGGGAATTATCTTCAGGGAGTGCACTTTCGATAAGGGTAATGGCCTTGCTCAGGAGTATCCTGTCTCCTTTCAGGATACCATCTACATAGGCCTCTGGCGCTAGTCTCTTCCTGCGGACATATTTCATAAGATGCCAAAATTAAAGAAAATCAATTCAATTTCCTCTATGTTGACGATATAGAGTTATATAATAATTGAAAGATAGCTTTTATACTTCTGATATTGATTTTGTGACGTTTATCAATATTAGAAAGAATATTTCATTGTATAATTCAAAACCGGCAGAGTGATATCTCTATAATTGAATAATCTACTTACTATGAGTGATTAATTCATTTAAAAATAAATTATGATAATCTGGAATGTTTTAGAATTATGTGTTAATTAGAGTTGATTTTTAAGATATAAGAAAATTTTAATGAAATGAGTTTGGTGTTGCAAATTGTAACTGCTGAAATGCTATACTTTCTGGCTATTGCCAGTGGCATATGGCTGAGTCATACCGGAAAACCTTTAAATTCATGGATACTGACTATCCATATTATGATCGGTTTTGGTACGGTGTTTTTTACTTCATTGGTAGTCTGGAGATTGTTACAGATTGAAACCCCCACTACAGGGATTCTGGTATTGGTGATTTCTCTGGCAGCTTTAATTATCGGATTGATTACATCAGGCATACTTCTCAGTTTTGACAGAGGTTACAACAACAGGATTTTAAGAGCGCACAACATCACAACAATATTAGGAATCATTGTATCAACGATTACTATATATTTATTGGGGGGAACTAGTCTTTAGTATCAAGGACTGGCATACGCAAAAAACCACTGCTCTTTACATTCCAAAAAGTAATATCATTGTCTTTTAAAGGCAGCCCGTTTGTTTTTCCAGGGAATGCCCATGCACCGACAGGCTGCCTCCGGGTGATATGAATAGCTGATAATTATATTTTTGCTAGGCCTTTTCAGGATCCCCCTCAAGTAGATTCTGTAAAATTTTCCTGGCTGCTTCAGAGATCACCGTACCAGGTCCGAAAACTGCACCAACCCCTTTCTCATAAAGATAGTCATAATCTTTGGGGGGGATAACGCCTCCGGCTACCACCATGATGTCGCCACGGTTGATCTTCTTCAATTCTTCAATAAGCTGGGGCACCAGGGTTTTATGCCCTGCCGCCAGACTGGAAGCGCCAACGATATCTACGTCATTCTCAGCAGCCTGCTGTGCCACCTCAACAGGTGTCTGGAAAAGAGGTCCTACGTCTACATCAAATCCAAGGTCAGCAAATGAGGTAGAGATTACCTTTGCTCCACGGTCATGGCCATCCTGTCCCATTTTGGCCACCATGATCCTGGGCCTTCTGCCTTCCAGTTTGGCAAACTTATCTGTTAGTACTTTCGCTTCATTAAAATCTGTATCATCAAATGCTTCAGAAGAGTATATCCCTGAGATGGACCTAATGGTGGCTTTATGCCTGCCATACACTTTTTCCAAAGCCATGGATATTTCTCCTAATGTGGCTCTTTTCCTGGCCGCATCAACTGCAAGTTCAAGTAAGTTGCCATTGCCGCCTTCTGCACATTTTGTAATAGCTTCCAAAGCAGCTTTCACATCCCGGCTATTTCTTTCTTTTTTTAGTTTTTCGAGCCTTTCAAGCTGGGCTTGTCTCACCGACGTATTATCAACCTCGAGTAATTCTAAGTCAATATTATCCTCTGTCTGATACGTATTTACCCCTATTATACTGTCTTTGCCTGAATCGATTCTCGCTTGCTTCCTGGCGGCAGCTTCCTCGATTCTCATTTTTGGTATCCCGGTATCTATAGCCTTGGCCATACCACCCAATTCTTCAATTTCCTGAATATGCTCCCAGGCTTTCTTTGCAAGTTCCTGTGTCAGGTATTCCACATAATAGGATCCTGCCCATGGATCAACAGACCGGCAGATGTTCGTTTCTTCCTGGAGGTATAATTGCGTATTACGTGCAATTCTTGCTGAGAAATCGGTAGGTAAGGCAATTGCCTCATCAAGTGCATTGGTATGCAAAGATTGTGTATGTCCCAGAGCAGCTGCCATTGCTTCAATACAAGTCCTTGCTACATTATTGAATGGATCCTGCTCTGTCAGACTCCAGCCAGATGTTTGGCTATGAGTCCGAAGAGACATCGATTTCGGGTTCTTCGGATTGAACTGGCTAACGATTTTAGCCCAGAGTAATCTGCCAGCTCTCATCTTCGCGATCTCCATGAAATGATTCATGCCAACGGCCCAGAAGAAGGATAATCTGGGTGCAAATTTATCGATATCAATTCCTGCCGATATTCCGGTACGAATATATTCAAGCCCATCTGCCAGGGTATAAGCCAATTCTATGTCTGCAGTTGCCCCCGCTTCCTGCATATGATATCCGCTAATACTGATTGAGTTGAATTTAGGCATTTTCTTTGAGGTATACTCAAAGATGTCGGCTATGATCTTCATGGATGGAATTGGGGGGTATATATAGGTGTTTCGCACCATAAATTCCTTGAGGATGTCATTTTGTATAGTGCCAGCGAGTTTTTCAGCTGACACACCCTGTTCTTCCGCAGCAACTATATAGAAAGCCATTACAGGGAGCACAGCACCGTTCATCGTCATAGATACAGACATCTGATCCAGGGGGATCTGATCGAAAAGAATCTTCATGTCCAGGATCGAATCGATGGCAACACCAGCTTTCCCTACGTCGCCGACAACCCTGGAATGATCAGAATCATAGCCCCTGTGCGTTGCCAGATCAAATGCAATGGATAATCCCTTTTGCCCTGCTGCGAGGTTCCTCCTGTAAAAAGCATTAGATTCTTCTGCAGTAGAGAATCCGGCATATTGCCTTACCGTCCAGGGCCGCATCACATACATTGTTGAATAGGGGCCTCTCAGGAATGGTGGGATTCCTGCTGCATAATTAAGATGTTCAGCTTCCTTGATGTCTTCAGCAGTAAAGTAAGGCTTCACACTGATTTTTTCAGGTGTGGGCCATTCTTTATGTATATTTTGCAAGACAGACTTTTCCTGTTTTGTCTTTCTGATAGTATCTATTGATAATTTTGAAAATTCAGGTCTCATGTCTTTTTGTTTAGGCATTAATGATGTTCAGCTGATTCTGGAAGTTTCTAAGGGCATCAATAAGGTTGGTACGAAGGTTAATGAAATCCGAAACACCTGCTTCAATTAATTCTTCATGGTTTTCTTCAGGATTTCCTGCTATTACAAGAATTTTATTGCTATTCCCTTTGAAAGCTTTTGCATAAGCTACACCACTTTCCGCATAGTCGTTATCAGCTCCGCACACTACTACAATATCTGCATTACTTTCTATGGCTTTGTGAACAGCCTTAAACAGATCGGGTGAGGGACTGCTTTCAACCACCCTAAATCCCGCGCATCCGAAGAAGCCCATAGAAAAAGTAGCTCTTGCTTTGTGCATAATCTTATTATCCCCGACTAATGATAAAAAAACAGTTGGTCTTTTTTCCTCACCATTTTGCCTGATATACCTGTCAGTAGATAATCTGAGTTTTTCAAATTGCTCTGCACCTCTTGACATGTATAGAATATTCTGATCTTTGTGGTCACCGGAATTGAGGATTACTAATTCTGATGGATCTATTGATTCAGAAGTATTAGGATACTGGTTTGTACCAATTAACACTTCTCTTCTCTTCGATATCAGGTCATGCTTTTTATTTCTTGAAGCATCGATCATTTCTACGATCTTCCCGTTTTTGAAAGCTTGTACAAATCCGCCATCACGTTCAATTTCCTGAAATACTTCAAGGCCAGTTTCAACCAGTTTATCAGTTAATTCTTCAATATAATATGAACCGGCCGCGGGATCTGATACTTTATCAAAATAGGATTCTTCCTTGAGTAAGTTTGATATGTTTCGTGATATTCGTTTTGAGAAATCTGTTGATTGGCTGAACGTATCATTAAAAGCGGATATCGACAAGCTATTGCAACCGCCCAATACTGCTGACATTGCTTCAGTGGTATTTCGCAACATATTTACGTATGGATCATACAGGGTTTTAGTCCAGACAGATGATTCACTATGAATCCTGATTTCTACTGGATTGAAATCATCTGCTTGATAGAGTTTAAGGACATTATAGAACAAGACTCTCAAAGCTCTGATCTTGGCAATTTCCATAAAATAATTTGTTCCTACAGCCAATGAAAACTCAAAACCAGTTAAGAACTCTGTGAGTGAAATGCCGATACTTCCAATTCGTTCTATGTATTCAACCGCAGCACTGATCACCAGGGCAATTTCCTGAGCTGGATTTGCTCCGGAATTATGAAAATGGGCTCCATTAATTGTGACAGGTTTAAAATCCTGGATATCCAGAGTAAGCCTAATGGTAGCTCCTAATTCCTCAATACCCTTTTCATTCAGGTTTCCTGTCAATGTATATTGCATCAAGGGATCATAATTAAGACCACCTATGATATCGTTTGACTCAATATCTGGATGCTTATCAATGATTTCCAGATAATGTTTCAGAAATGAACTTATTTCACCAGGAACTGTAAATTTAACCGGGTTGATATTTGGATATATATTTTTTAGTAACAGATCCAGAACAGAGGGGTTAGTTGCATCAAGAGCGAAATTCACCCCATTTGCACCCATATGAAATGCACTTTGAGCCTCTTTATTTGCTCCTTTTTCGTTTTCAACCTTGATCTTTTCATACAGGGTCCATGATCGTGGTCCTGTCTGGGGATTGGCTTGGTTCAGGTTCAGGTTCTGAAATCCCTTCAAATATTCCAGGTGATCCGAATTATCTGAAGTATAAAATGGATCAATATTGGATCCTTCGGGCGTTCTCCAAATAAGTTTTTTGGTAAAATCAGCACCTTTTAGATCAATATGTGCTTTTTCAATCCATTTTTCTTTGGGTGTAGAGGGAAATTCTGAAAAAAGAGTGCCTTCCCAATGCTTATTACTCATAAGTAATCATGTTTTAAGAATGTTGTAAATAAAAAACAGCAACATTTGGATATCTGCTTTGCAATCACTTTTGTTGCTGAAGGGTGATAAGATATATACAAAGCTACTTTTAAGAGCGATCCGACAAGTATGACTACCGTCAAGGATTCAAATGATATATATCATTTAATTTATATCATATTATAATTACAAATTAAGGGAATTTTTTATTAAAATTATACTTTGGTAAGGAATCGAATTTCAATTTTGGTATTATTTTTTTCTTAGGATATTTTTAATGAAATTTGTGACCCTTTTCCCAAGCAAATTTTAGGGTTTTTATTTGATTATCTGAAGAATATACGTGTTGAATCATCAAAAAATATGGGATAATTGTCTCTCCTCAATTCGAAGGAATGTGGAAGAACAGGCATTTAATACCTGGTTTGAACCTATTGTGCCTGTCGGGTTCGATAAAAATGTCCTGACCATACAGGTACCCAGCCAGTTCTTTTACGAATGGTTAGAGGAACATTATGTTCATGTTTTGCGCGATGTCATTGTTGAACAACTGGGTGAAGAGGGCAAACTGGAATATTCTATCGTAATCGATAAGGGGAATAGCAAGTCGGAACCCTATACGATCAATCTGCCCACTACACAAAGACCTGATAGAAAGAACTTAAAAGAGAGACCGCACACATTCCCGGAAAAAAATATTGAAGACCTTTTTGCCTATGATTTCAATTTGAATTCAAATTATACCTTTGAGACCTTTATTGAGGGTGATTGTAACCGGCTGGCGCGTTCTGCTGGTTTTGCGGTAGCTCAGCGACCGGGTATTACCTCATTTAATCCTTTAATGGTTTATGGTGGGGTAGGCCTTGGGAAAACGCATCTGGCTCAGGCTATTGGAAATGAAATACTCCAGCATATATCCGATAAGGGAGTCATATACGTGCCGGCGGAAAAATTCACACAGCAGTTTATAGAATCAGTTAAGATCAATAAGATCCAGGAATTCCAGAATTTTTATAATAAGATCGATATACTTATACTTGATGATGTGCAATTCCTGGCAGGTCGTGAAAAGACCCAGGAGATCTTTTTTCATGTTTTCAACCACTTACATCAGTCTGGGAAACAGATCATTATGACCAGCGATTGTCCACCTAAGGATCTGAAGGGAATGGAAGAGAGGCTTCTTTCCAGGTTTAAATGGGGCTTGACTGCTGACCTTCAGCAACCGGACTTTGAGACCAGGATTGCCATTATTCATAAAAAGATGCAATCTGATGGAATTGATATTCCGGAAAAAGTCATTGAATATCTGGCATATAGTGTAGACACCAATGTGAGGGAGCTTGAAGGTGTTTTGATCTCCCTGATCGCTCACGGCTCATTGATGAAAAAGGATATCGACCTTGAACTGGCTAAAACGACCTTGAAGACCATCGTTCATGATATAGATACCGAAGTAAGTATTGATTATATTCAGAAAACCGTTTCGGAGTATTATCACCTAAAAACCGATGACCTGAAGGATAAGACCAGGAAAAAGGAAGTTGTCATTGCCCGACAACTAGCCATGTATTTTGCCAAAGAATATACCAACCTCTCTTTAAAATCGATCGGGTATCATTTTGGAGGAAGAGATCACAGTACGGTTATACATGCCGTTCAAAGCGTAAACGACATGTACGATGTAGACAGCCGCTTCAGATCATCAGTGGATGAATTGAAGAAGAAACTGAAAATGAAATCCATTTGATTTTATCTATTTCTTTCAGATTTTTATATGATTATCCTTGTTTAAGGATTTTTTAAGATTGACCCAATTACTTCTCTTAATAATATGATGAAGAAATTATTATTTTTCACCTTCAGCTTATCCATTTTCGTTTCATGTCATAAACAATCTGACCAGGAAGTAATAAGCTATAATATAAGTGGGATTTATCCTCATCTTGCCTACTATAATAATGAAGATGAATGTGGAACAGGTGCGGTAGTGCCCTTTGCTGACCGGTTATGGGTGATTACCTATGGCCCTCATCTGCCAAATGGATCCTCTGACAGGTTATATGAGATCACACCTGAATTAAAACAGATAGTAAGGGAAGAGAGTATTGGCGGAACCCCGGCGAACAGAATGATTCATAAAGAAAGCGGGCAGCTTTTCATAGGGCCTTATGTAATTGATGAAAACAGGAATGTTAGAGCTTTTCCTTATTCTGATTCTCCCGGCAGGCATACCGCAAATGCGAGACATCTGATTGAGCCTCAGGAAATGCTTTACCTCGGAACTATGGAGGAAGGATTATATGAGATCAATACTACCACCCATGAGATAAATACTTTATTTAAGGATGGAAGTATTATTGACAAAGGAGCAACCATTGATAATGATCATGATACAAATCCCCGCTTACCCGGGGCTCATGGGAAAGGTATGTATTCTGGCCAGGGGGTCCTGGTGTATGCCAATAATGGTGAGTTAACTCCACAGGCACTGGAACAATTTGATATTGAGTCCGGTTCACTGACGGAGTGGGATGGAGAAAACTGGAACCTGATCAGGCGAAGCCAGTTTTGTGAAGTCACTGGCCCCGGGGGTATTTATGGAAATCCAAATCCTGATACGGATCCAATATGGGCAACCGGTTTTGATCATAAATCCCTGCTTCTTGGTGTAAGGGATAATGACAGCTGGTCATTCTTTCGTTTGCCTAAGGCCAGCCATACCTATGATGGTGCACATGGATGGAATACGGAATGGCCCAGGATCAGAGATGTTGGCACAACCGATGATCCGGACTATCTGATGACTATGCATGGCCTGTTCTGGAACTTCCCGGAAACTTTTGCCAGTACAAATACAGCCGGAATTCGACCCCGGTCTACTTATTTAAAAGTCATTGGTGATTTTGCCAGGTGGAGGGATCAACTGGTGTTTGGTTGTGATGATTCTGCCCAGAGAGAGTTTCTGAACAAAAGAAAGGCAAAAGGCGGAATAGAAGGTCCGGGTCAATCAAATTCTAATATCTGGTTCACTCCATTAAATAAACCAGATCAGTTAGGGCCTTCTACGGCTTCAGGGGCCATATGGCTTGAAGAAGATGTCCGAGGTGGCCAGCCTTCAGACCCGTTTTTGTTTAGTGGATGGTCGCTGCGTTCGGTTTGGATTTCCAACCATAATACTCATGATTACGAATTAGTATTCGAAATAGACCGAAAAGGAAATAGGAATTGGGAAGTGCTCAGAATAGAAAAATTGAAAGGAGGGGAGTCGAAGCATATCATGTTTTCTGATGATGAAAAGGGAGAATGGATAAGAATGGTCTCTTCTGAAGATGCTACTGTAACCGCTCAGTTTACTTTTACAGATGAAGATGCCAGAGCCGATCAGCCCGATGAGATCTTTAAAGGATTATTGGAAGTGGGTGAAGATGAACAAACCGGGGGCTTGCTCTATGGCCTTGGAAATAACCGGCATGCTTTGGGAATTTCTGCCAGGTATCTTGGTCAGGAAGCTGACTATTATGAACTGAGTGCTGATATGCAATTGGAAAAGAAAGAGGATCCTGAAACCATGGATTTCATTAATGAAAGATTTGTCATTCCTTCAAATGTAATCTCGGTCGAAAAGTCCTCAGTTTTGATTATTGATGATAAGGATCGCAGATGGCGCCTCCCTCTGGGCGACCAAAAATATGATGATTTGATTAATTCAGCACAACTCAGGATTTGCCGCGAGGTGGCCACAGAGCGGGATTTATTTAACTGTCATGGTACATTTTATGAATTACCAGCTGAAAATGCAGATGGATTTGCGAAGATCCGGCCTATCGCGTCACATAATTTCAGGATCCACGATTATGCCTCTTACCGGGGTATGTTAATAATGACAGGGATCAATCCCCAGGCTGGCAGAGGAAATCCACATATAATAGTTTCTGAAGACGAGCAAGCAGCTGTCTGGGCGGGGGTCATCGATGATTTGTGGTCCATGGGTAAACCGAGGGGGATAGGAGGTCCCTGGTCAGATAGCCTGGTAAAAGCCGGTATCCCATCAGACCCTTATTTGATTGGATTTTATGATAATAAGCAACTGACACTCAGTCATTCAGGCAATGAATCAGTTTTATTTACCCTCGAAGTAGATCCTTCCGGGCATGGTCCCTGGATGCGATTTATGGAAATTATGGTAGGCCCAAATGAGACATTTAAATATCAATTCCAGGATAATTTCCAGGCCAGATGGATCAGGTTCATCTCAGGCCAGGATTGCAAAGCCACTGCAAGGTTGATATATAATTAATGTAATTATCTGAATAACAGTTATTTGGTCATGGAATGTCATTGGTATTCCATGGGGATTGCAATTGTTTTCTTTTTTAGAGAAAGTATTCTTGAGATTTTTTGTGAATTTCAATTCATTTAAAAGAAATAGGAATAATATCCCTTTACACCATCTTTACTGACGCCTTCGACATATACACGGCCCCGGATTTTCACCAGTATATCAACGAGCGATTCAGCATCTTTGATAGGGACTTTATTAATATGGGTAACGATAAATCCTTCTTCAATACTAAGACGCTTAATAAATCCGCTTCTGATTTTCGTTATTCTTACCCCGTAATCGATCTTCAGAAGGTTCCGTTCTACCTTTGGAACCACTTCAAAATCAGCACCCAGTCTTCTACTTGTGTAGATCTCCCGGGTAATAATTTCAGTAGTTCCCTGAACATTGGTCAAAGTAATTTGTGTGTTATCAGTTCTGTTACCTCTTTTGTACAATACATCCATGCGGTCACCGGGGGAATGATAACTGATCACTTCTTCATATTCGCCCTTTGAATTGATATCCTGATCATTTAGCCTTACAATGATGTCACCTTCTTTCAGGCCACCCTTGTCGGCGGCACCTCCCTGTTGCAGGTTCTGAATGATTACGCCATTCCAGTTGTCAAGTTCAAGTTCCTCACCCAGTTGCTGATCAATGTCGGACATTTCTGCCCCTACAAAAGCCTTTTGGACTTCCTTATATTTGATCAGGTCTTCAACAATTTTTGAAACGATATCCACAGGGACTGCAAATCCATATCCTGCATAAGAACCGGTTTTTGAAAGAATGGCCGTATTGATACCCACAAGCTCACCCTTTATATTGACCAGAGCCCCACCACTGTTACCAGGATTAATTGCAGCATCCGTCTGAATAAAGGATTCAATTGGAAAATTAGCCCTTAAAATATTGATCTGCCTGCCTTTTGCACTCACAATACCTGCTGTGACAGTTGATGTCAGGTTAAATGGATTCCCAACAGCCAGGACCCACTCGCCCACTTCAAGGTCACGCGAGCGGCCAATCTTGATATTGGGAAGATCATTCCCATCAATTTTCAAGATAGCCAGGTCTGTGGAGGGATCTGATCCAATCAACTCCGCATTATAAGTACGTTTTTCATGAATGACCTCGATCGCATCAGCATTCTGGATCACATGGTTGTTGGTAACCACGTATCCATCTGAAGTATAAATAACACCGGACCCGGTACTGATAAAAGATTGGCTTTGCCTTTCCCCAAAGAACCATTCCAGGAAAGTGTTGCTGTATTCCCGTTCCATCACTGTCTTAATATACACTACACTGGAGGTGGATTGACGGGAGGCGTCCGTAAAAGACTCACTCAGGACATCCAGCCGACTTAATGAGGGAGAATCCGGGGTGCTTGACTCCCTTACTTCAGATTCCTTCGACGGTTCAATATAGTTTGATACCAGTATTTCCTGAGGTATATCAATCTGGTTCTCATTTGAAGCAACCAAATCGGGTTTTAAAATATAGAAGAATGTAGCCGCCCCTAAGAGACCCGCGATGTATCCTGTGAAAATGATGATCAGAACTTTTTTCATTTAATTAATATTATACTATAAATTTATTAAAAATCGATTTTAATAAATACATCCTTTGTTTGTTTGCAGCAGGATTATATTTTCTCAATGGATCCTGCCGATCCCGGCTATCCACTCAATTGAACAGCAAATAAGATACCTTTTTTGTATTGTCAGGTAAAATATGCACTTTTTAAGACAGAATGACTGTTATTTATTACTTTTGCACGTCATGGGTGTCAGATCAATACTAAGTAAACCTATTGCCTCTTATGTTTTTTCTCAACAGAGGAAATGGATGAATAATCCAGGTAAATACCAGGATGCCCAGTTTAGGAAATTGATCAGTAGGGCAAAATCAACTATTTTCGGACTTGACCATGATTTCCCTTCCATTAATACCTACGAAGATTTTAAGGAGCGTGTTCCTGTCCGGGATTATGAAGGCCTATCCGGCTATATAAAGAAAGTTGTCGCGGGGGATAAAGATATATTATGGCCGGGGAAGCCAATCTATTTTGCCAAAACTTCTGGCACTACAAGTGGGACCAAGTATATACCCATTACACGGGAATCTATACCGAACCATATCAATGGTGCCCGTGATGCGCTCCTGAACTATATTTACGAAACAGGAAAAGGAAAATTCCTGGACGGCAAATTAATATTTCTTTCCGGAAGCCCTGTGCTTGAAGAAAAAAATGGAATAAAAACTGGCAGGTTGTCCGGTATTTCGAATCACTTTGTGCCTGGGTATTTGAGATCAAATCAAATGCCTTCTTATGAAACCAATTGCATTGAGGATTGGGAGATGAAGGTGGACCGAATTATTGATGAGACTCTTAAAAAGAACATGACCCTTATATCCGGTATACCACCCTGGGTGCAAATGTACTTCGATAGAATTATTGAAAGGACGGGTAAAAGGATCAAAGATGTATTCCCTGATTTTTCATTATTCGTTTACGGAGGGGTTAATTTCGAGCCATATAGAAAAAAATTATATGATTCAATAGGAACCGATATTGATTCCATAGAATTATTCCCAGCCTCAGAAGGTTTTTTTGCTTTTCAGAATGAACAAAATGATCCCTCCATGCTGCTTATTCAAAATGCAGGGTTATTTTACGAATTCATACCGGCAGATGAATTTTATAATGAAAATCCAACACGACTGAAAATAGATCAGGTTGAAATCGGGGTGAATTATGCCATGGTCATTAGCAGTAATGCAGGATTGTGGGCATATTCCCTGGGCGATACCATAAAGTTTACCTCCCTGAATCCCCCAAAACTGTTATTTACAGGCCGTACCAAGCATTTCATCTCAGCGTTCGGAGAGCACGTGATCGGAGAGGAAGTTGAGAAGTCAATGCAACATGCTATGCATTTGTATGGAGAAGTCGAATTGGTAGAATTCACGGTAGCTCCACAAGTAAATCCAAAGGAAGGATTACCTTTACATGAATGGTATGTTGAGTTTTCAAAACCACCTATAAAGATTGAGGCTTTTGAAAGGTCTTTGGATAAAAAACTTCAGGAATTGAATTCATATTATTTTGACCTGGTCTCAGGAGCTATTTTAAAACCCTTAAAAGTAAAACCGTTAAGGCAGGGCGCATTTCAGGAATTCATGAAATCCCAGGGTAAGCTTGGTGGGCAGAATAAGGTTCCCAGGCTATCCAATGAAAGAACCATTGCCGATGAACTTGAAAAATTCGTGATCAATTAATTTTTGGATATCAACCACAAACATATAGCTATTATGGGATCCACCGGATCCATTGGCACTCAAGCCCTGGAGGTCATAATGGAGCATCCCGATAATTTTGTGGTTGAAGTGCTTACTGCATACAATAATGCAGATCTTCTTATTCAACAGGCCTTAGAGCATCAACCCAATGCTGTAGTTGTGGGGAACGATCAGAAATACGATTATGTCAATAAAGCACTTTCTTCCGAAAATATAAAAGTATATGCCGGGCAGGAAGCCATCGACTCTGTAGTTGAAATGGATTCAGTCGATATTGTCCTTGCTGCCATGGTTGGATTTTCCGGATTGAGCTCTACTGTGAGATCAATTAATGCAGGCAAGCAAATAGCCCTGGCTAATAAAGAAACACTGGTTGTCGCTGGAGAATACATTACAAAACTGGCAAGTGAGAAAGGTGTAAATATTTATCCTGTTGATTCGGAACATTCAGCTATATTTCAGTGTTTGGTTGGTGAATTTCATAACCGGATCGAACGAATTATTTTGACTGCATCCGGCGGACCTTTCAGAGGAAAATCGAAGGATGATCTTATAAATGTTGGAAAGACAGAAGCATTGAATCATCCAAACTGGGATATGGGGGCAAAAATTACCATAGATTCCGCTACATTGATGAACAAAGGACTTGAAGTAATTGAAGCCAGATGGCTTTTCAATCTGAAACAAGATCAGATAGATGTTGTCGTTCATCCTCAGTCTATAATTCATTCTATGATTGAATTTGAAGATGGGTCGATTAAGGCTCAAATGGGCCTCCCGGATATGCGAATTCCAATACAATTTGCATTATCTTATCCAAATCGTTTGAAATCTACCTTTCCAGGATTTAGTTTTGCAGATTATCCGACCTTGAATTTTGAAAAACCGGATATGGATACGTTTCGCAGTCTGGCATTGGCTTATGAAGCTTTAAAAAAAGGTGGAAATGTTCCCTGTATATTGAATGCAGCCAACGAAATTGCTGTTGATGCGTTTTTAAAGGATAAAATAAGTTTTCTTCAGATCCCGGATCTAATTGAAGGATGCTTGAGCAAAGCACCTTTTATTTTGACTCCCGGCATTGAAGATTATTTTGAAACTGATAAAGAAACAAGAATTTTAGCTAAAGAAATTATTAAGTAATGGATATATTGATTATGGCGGCTCAGATGATATTGGGCCTTTCGATTTTAGTGGGATTGCATGAATTCGGACATTTATTGGCCGCCAAAGCATTCGGAATGAGGGTTGAACAATATTCGATCGGATTCCCTCCAAAGATCTTCTCCTTTAAATATGGTGAAACAGTGTATTCGATCGGTGCCATTCCGCTTGGTGGATTTGTAAAGATCTCCGGGATGATCGATGAATCCCTGGACCTTGAAAAGATGAAGGAAGAACCCGAACCCTGGGAATTCAGGGCAAAACCTGCCTGGCAGAGGCTGATCGTGATGATGGGAGGGATTATCGTGAATGTGATTACTGGGGTTATAATCTTCATCATAATAGTCTACACTTATGGAGAGAGAAATATAACTAAGGAAGAACTCAATAAAAACGGAATCTATGCTCATGAGCTGGCTCAGGAACTTGGACTAAAGACAGGGGACAGGATAATTGAAATTAATGGCGAGGATTATCAGTTCTATGATGATATAAAGAGTGCCGATGTTTTGCTGGCGGATAATGCCTATTATACGGTTGACCGGGATGGAGAGATCTTTGACATACCCATTCCTTCTAATTTCCTGGAGAAATTTTCGCCTCGTAAGAACCGGGATGTAAGTTTTATTGATTTCATCAGTACTTTCTCAGTTGGTAAGATCGAAAAAAACATGGGCGCAGCAGCCGGGGGATTAATGGAAGGTGACCGCATAGTAAGTGTTGATGGGGTTCCGGTTAAATATTTTCATGAATTTAAGGAGGTGGCTGAAAGCCTCAAAGGAAAGACGGCACATTTTATAGTAACGCGCAATGAGCAACCTGTAGAACTCGATATTGCCATTTCAGAGGAAGGGAAGGCTGGCTTTATAAGCATTCAGGATATAGAATTCACCATGAAGCATTACTCCTTTCTTGAAGCAATCCCGAGAGGAACCAAGGATGCTTTTAATATTGTCTTCATTAATATAAAGGCTTTTGGTAAAATATTTTCGGGTGACCTCAACTTCAGCGAATCTGTATCAGGACCTATTGGTATTGCCAAAATATTTGGAGGGACCTGGAACTGGCCTCGGTTCTGGCACCTTGTAGGTCTCTTATCCATGATCCTGGCATTCATGAATTTCCTGCCCATTCCGGCTTTGGATGGAGGACATGTGATGTTTCTTACTTTTGAGATCGTTTCAGGTCATAAACCATCGGATAAATTTATGGAAGTAGCTCAGAAAGTAGGCATGGTTATTCTCCTGGGATTGATGGTATTTGTGATATTCAATGATATATTTAAGGAAATAATAGATAAATAACTACCAGTCCTTAACATCTTCCATCTGTTCGAGCATACGCATTTCCTCCAGCTCTTTTAAGCTGGGTCTATAGAGCTCGAATTCAACACGCCGGTTCAGTTGACGGTCTTCTTCCGTGATCTCCTCAACGATGGGATCCGAACTACCGTATCCTTCTGCATCAACCCTGGCCCTGGGTACATTCCCAAAATAGATGATATATTCCATAATGGCCTCAGCACGATCCTTTGATAACTGTAAGTTATATTCCGGTGTTCCATAGGAATCTGTATGCCCGGAGATCCTGAGTTTGAAATCAGGGTTATCTAATAGGAACCGGGAGACTTTATCGAGGTCATAGAACATAGTTGGCTTGATTTCAGCACTTTCCAGGTCAAATTCGATGGACTTGAACTTCATCCTCGAGGAGATGGCCTTAGTATATTTATTTATCTCCATATTCCCAACCAGCGTAAAGAATTCTTCAATCCTGAAAAACTCACTACTCTGTATGATTAACAGGTAGCGGTTATTATTGATCAGATTAAATTCAAACGTACCTTGAGGACTCAATTTTTTCGGGGCTACCTCGATTCCGTTCTCCAGATCGATAACAGTTACAATACCTTCGGCAAAAGGATCCTGGGTTTCAATATCGTAGATTGATCCATATAACTTAGCGACAGCACCCGGTTGGGCCTCCATGGGTAGAGGGAAAGAATAGAGGTCCAGGTTCGCCATATCGTTTTCAATACTTTTTGCATAAAAAAGATATTCTGAGTTGGCATCGATGGTAAAGTAAAATTCCGATCCTTCACCATTGATCAGCGGGCCTATATTGACAGGTTCACCCCAGAACCGACCATAGCGATAGGATTTATAGATATCGAATTCACCAAAATTCAGAAGATGCCCATTAGAACTGAAATAAAGGACGTCATAAGTAGGGTGAAAGAATGGGCTCACCTCGTTATTCCTTGTATTCACGTATGGACCCGCATTTTGAGCTCCGGACCATTTGCCTTTTTTATCTTTATATGTAAAGTATATGTCAGCCATGCCAAAACCACCAATACGGTCAGAAGAAAAATACAGAGTGTCACCGGAATGGCTCAATGAAGGGTGAGAGTCCCATGAATTACTGTTAATATGCGAACCCAGGTTTTGAATATTCCCCCAGGTGCCATCCTCCTGTAGGCTGGCCACAAATAGATCGCAATTTCCATACGTATCAGGTGCATCGCATCGTGCAAAAAAGAGGGTTCTACCATCTTTACTGATGCATGCGGATCCTTCATTGAAAATTGAATTGACTTCCGTAAGAGGTTCTGCTTCGTACCAGCCGTCTTCATCTTTCTTGCTGATAAAAATATCTTCATTACGCCTGTAATCCAGCGGGGCCACTTCAGTTTCAAATCTTCTGGAAGTAAAGATCAAGACAGAATCATTTACATTTAGCGAAGGCCCATAGTCGGAATGCCTGGAATTAATCAGGTGACCCATATTGATCAATACCCCTCTCGGAGGGATCAGGGTATCTACATCTGCACGGTAATCTACCAGTTCATAGTAGTAATCTATTGAAACATACTGATCCCTTTCATAGCCAGCCACAGAGTCGAAATGCTGTGTTATCTGTTCCAGGTCAATATCCTGTCTTGAATGCTTAAGAACCAGTTTATATAAATCGATAGACTCTGCCTTTTTCCCCAGTTGTTCAGATAGTTGGCCAAGTTCCCAGATCATTTTCGTGTCGTTATAAAAATTTTGTACTCCAAAATTGGAAACATATTCATATAGTGATTCATAATATTTCAAAGGATCGGCCGATCGGGAATTTTCATTAACAATATTCAGCTTCTTTTTGTGATAGTAATAAGGGATCTGATTTATATTCGGAAAATCAATAAAGGGTTTTATCTTCGTGATAGGACTGGTCTTGATTATAGTCGAATCCTCTTCGGAATTTATGTTGTTCTGTCCAAATAGAACCTGACACGTCAGTGTCATAATTACCACAAGTAGCGTTATTGTCTTTTTTGGGATCATGAATTAATAATTCCGAAAAATCACTAATAAAACGTGAATTTCACAATTTATGTTGTAAATTTATTTAGTTCAGACGTTATTAATTTAATATTCCCCCACTTTGGCACAAGTATTGAGTATTTACAGCGATTCATAAAAAAGTATTAAATATAAAAAAGGTGACAGTTTGTCATTACAGGGACGGATATGGGATTTAATAAGAATCTTTTATTATCAACTTTGGGATTATCGGATTTCAGGGATGAAGACACAGGAGAATTTGTACAGCTTATAACACCCGATGCAGAGGATTGGCTACCTGAAGAAAAAATACCGGCAGACCTGCCAATTCTACCTATAAAGAATACGGTTCTGTTTCCTGGTGTTGTAATTCCTATTACAGTTGGAAGGCAGAAGTCAATACGGCTGGTAAAAAGGGCCTACAGAGGAAAAAGAGTGATTGGTGTAGTAGCCCAGAAAAACATAAAGGTCGAGGACCCGGGGGAAAATGATATATATAAAGTAGGAACCCTTGCACGCATTTTGAAACTTTTAATCCTGCCTGATGGGAACACTACGATCATTATTCAGGGTAAACAAAGATTTGAAATAGAGAAAATAATTCAAAAGGAACCTTATCTTCAGGCCACGATTAAATCCATACCTGAACTTTTTCCCGATATTGATAAAAAGGAATCTAAGGCGGTATTGGAATCCATTAAGGATACGGCCTTCAAAATCATGAATTTAAATCCGGAGATTCCTCAGGAAGCACAGGTAGCGCTTGACAATATGGATAATCCGAACTTTCTCACACATTTCCTGAGTTCCAACATCAATGCCAGTGTGGACGATAAGCAGAAGCTGCTGGAATTAAATGACGGGATGGACAGAGCAACCCTGCTTTTGGAATATCTTCTCAAAGACCTGCAAATGCTGGAGTTGAAACATGAGATCCAGCGGAAAGTAAATTCGGATATCGATCAGCAGCAGAGGGATTATTACCTGAGACAACAGATGAAAGTACTACAGGATGAGTTGGGATATGACGGACCTGATCAGGAAATAAACCTTCTTCGCAGTAAAGCCAGTAAAAAAGACTGGCCGCAATATGCAAAGGATCATTTTAATAAGGAACTGGAGAAGATGCAAAGAATCAATCCGGCTTCTGCGGAATTTCCCGTAGCTATGAATTATGTGGAATTTCTGATAGATCTTCCATGGAGTAACATTACACTTGACGATTTTGACCTGAACAAGGCATTTGATATACTGAATAAGGACCATTACGGACTTGAAAAGGTGAAAGACAGGATTCTGGAATATCTGGCTGTCCTGAAACTTAAGCAAGACCTGAAAGGCCCCATCCTTTGTTTATACGGCCCTCCGGGTGTGGGGAAAACGTCTTTAGGAAAATCAATTGCTAAAGCCTTGAACAGGAAGTATATCCGGATGTCATTGGGTGGTGTGCATGATGAAGCTGAGATTCGTGGACATAGGAAGACTTATGTCGGGGCCATGCCGGGAAGGATAATTCAAAGTATTAAGAAAGCCAAGTTCTCGAATCCGGTATTTGTGCTTGATGAAATCGACAAGGTGAGTTCGGATTTTAGGGGAGATCCTTCTTCAGCATTGCTTGAAGTGCTTGATCCGGAGCAGAATAGTACCTTTACAGACAATTATCTTGAGATTGAATACGATTTGTCGAAAGTGCTGTTCATCGCAACAGCGAATACTATGGATACCATTAATCCGGCTTTAAGGGATAGAATGGAGATCATCGAGATCAATGGGTATACCCTGGAAGAGAAATATATGATCGCAAAAAAGCATTTGATCCCAAAACAAAGAAAAGAGCATGGCCTGAAGGCGAAAGATGTCTCATTTACTAAAGCAGGTATAGTAAAAATTATAGATGGCTATACCCGGGAATCTGGGGTCAGATCGCTTGAACGAACCATCGGATCCATCGTTCGTAACATTGCCAGGTCAGTGGCAATGGAGAATGAATATAATAAATCCATAACTCCTGACCGGGTCATTGAAATACTTGGGACTGAAAGGTTTGACAAAGAATTATACCAGGATAATGAAACTGCTGGAGTGGTTACCGGGCTTGCCTGGACACAGGTCGGTGGTGAGATACTGTTTATCGAGTCAAGTTTAAGCCGTGGAACCGGTAAGTTGACTCTCAGCGGTCAGTTAGGGGATGTAATGAAGGAATCGGCCGTTGCCGCCTTATCGTACCTGAAGTCGAATGCGGGGAAACTTGGAATAGATTATAAAGTATTCGAAAAATATGATCTGCATATACATGTTCCGGCCGGGGCTGTTCCAAAAGACGGACCGTCGGCAGGAATTACCATGTTGGTTTCTCTTGCTTCGGTATTCACGCAAAGGAAAGTAAGAAATAAAATTGCCATGACCGGTGAAATAACCCTGCGTGGAAAAGTATTGCCTGTAGGGGGAATCAAGGAAAAGATACTTGCTGCTAAAAGATCCGGAATTAAGGAGATTATTTTGTGCTCTAAGAACAGGAAAGATATCGATGAGATCGAAAAATCCTATATCGCAGATATCAAAGTTCATTATGTTGACCATGTGGATGAAGTGATATCTTTCGCTTTATTGAAAGAAAAAGTTTCTGACTCATTGGAGTTTGTGATGGAATAATTGAACGTGGTTGTTGGTATGCAACCATCCTGGATTCATTTATCGAAGGAATTAATTATTAAAGAAGCGTATTATGTTGGATAAAGAAAAATATTTGACCCCGAGGGAGATTGTTGTAGAGTTGGATAAATATATAATCGGGCAGGATGATGCCAAAAGAAATGTAGCTATTGCTTTAAGGAATAGATGGAGACGCATGAATGCTGATCCTGAGATCAGAAGTGAAATTATTCCGAATAACATCCTCTTGATTGGAGCCACCGGAGTTGGTAAGACAGAAATAGCAAGACGACTTGCAAAGATTGCGGATGCACCTTTTACAAAAGTCGAGGCTTCTAAATTTACAGAGATTGGGTATGTTGGGCGGGATGTGGAAAGTATGGTCCGGGACCTAGTGGAACAGTCCATTAACCTTGTTAAAGCCAAGAAGAAGGAGGACGTGATGGAAAAGGCTTCCTCAGCTGTTGAAGATCAGATCCTGGATATTTTAATCCCTCCTATGAAACCTCAAACATTGAGGCCTCCGCATACAACGGATAAGGCACAAGAGGAAATCCCTAAAGACGATTATGAGTTAAATGAAAAGACCCGGGAAAAATTCAGGGAAAAATTACAGCGGGGAGAACTGGATAATCGAAAGGTTGAAATTAACATAAAACAACCAGCGAATACCGGTATCGGAATGATAGGCGGTGGTATGATGGACGAATCCTCTATGATAAACCTTCAGGAGATGATTGGCAATATGATGCCCAAACGGAATAAAAAAAGGAAGGTGACCATAGAGGAGGCAAGAAAGATCCTGCTCGAGGAAGAAGCTGCCAAGCTGATCGATATGGATGAAGTGAAGGAAGAGGCGATCCGTAAAGCTGAAAATACGGGCATTATCTTTATTGACGAGATCGATAAAATTGCTGGTGCTGGCAAAAAGGGGAGTGGCCCGGATGTCAGCCGGGAAGGAGTACAAAGGGATTTGCTGCCAATTGTTGAAGGGAGTACGGTAAATACCAAGTATGGAGTGATCACCACAGACCATATCTTATTTATTGCTGCAGGAGCATTTCATGTTGCTAAACCATCGGATATGATCCCTGAACTTCAGGGAAGGTTCCCGATCAGGGTAGAATTGAGTAACCTGACCAAGGAAGATTTCTACCTGATCTTAAAGGCGCCAAAAAATGCACTGACAAAGCAGTATCAGGCACTATTCCAGTCAGAGGATATAGATATCAAATTTACGGATGAATCCCTTGAGGAGATTGCTGAAACCTCATTTCATATCAATGAAGAAATTGAGAATATCGGGGCAAGGCGACTTCATACGGTAATGAGTAAATTGTTAAATGACTTTCTATTCGATGTTCCGGATGTGATCGGTCCAAATGCTAAAATCATGATCACTAAGGAAATGGTCGAGGAAAAACTGGCAGAACTTGTAACCAATAAAGATCTCAGTCAGTACATTCTATAATGCAGAAATTCTTTGTTACAGGGTCGAGCAAAGGTATAGGACGTGCCATTACTGAGTTGATATTGCAGCAGCCTGATGCGGAAGTGACTGGAATTTCCAGAACCAATACAATTATAAGCAACCGGTTTACACACGTCCCGATTAACCTGGAAGATGTTGCCAAATTACCTGGGATTGTTGATGAAATCTTTGCTGATCACTCGGGCTTTGAAAAGGTGGTCTTGATTAATAATGCCGGATACCTTGGAGATATTAAGTATTTGGGAGATATCGATCACCAGGAATTCATTAAAGTAATGAATGTGAATGTTACTGCACCAGCTATTTTGATGAATTCATTTATCAGGAGTTTCAAAAATGCCGTTGGGAAAAAGGTAATCGTCAATATTGGATCCGGAGCCGGGCGGCACCCTTATGATGGATGGGGAGCATATTGTTCTTCCAAAGCCGCCATTGATATGCTGTCGGAAGTAGGTGATATGGAAAACAATCTAAGGAAAATTGGTTTCAGAATAGTATCACTTGCTCCGGGACCTGTTGATACGGACATGCAGGAAGTTGTCAGGTCAACAGCAATTGAAGATTTTAGCCAGATTCCTAAGTTTATTGCTTTGCAAGAATCCGGACAGTTACCCGGTGTAGAGGAGACAGCTGAAAAGATCTTGTCTTTCATTACCAGGATCGACCAGTTCGAAGGCTCAATTCAGGATATTCGGAAAATTCCGTTTAACCCGTAGACATTTTCTTAGGATAGTCGAAGAATACCAACTCTCCGGCATTATAATTTATTTCTGACCAATTTTCAGCACTGAAATCGATAGCGACTATCCCAGTTGTTGGTATGTTATAGATATTTATTCCGCAAAGCATATTGGCAAAATCAGTAAATCCCGGATTATGTCCAAATAACATAACACTATTGATCTTATTCTTAAGTTCCTGGACAATAGAGATCATAGAATTGCTGCTTCCATGATATAAGCGATCATCCACCTCTATCTTTTTCCTTGTGTAACCGATTTCTTCCGAAATTTTTTTCGCTGTGGTATAGGCCCTTTTAGCTGGACTGGATATTAGAAGATCTGGAATTATGCCTTGTTTTCGCAATCTGATGCCCATTTCGGGTGCATTCTTTTTACCCCGATTATTTAATGGACGGTCGATGTCATCCAGGGAAGGATCGTCCCAGGAGGATTTTGCATGTCGGACGAGAAATAATCGTTTCATGTTAGAAGATTTTAAGAACATAAGCTAAAAAAAATATTTGATTTTGTCCGGAATCAGAGCATAAAATTTTTTTATATGAAATTTTGTTAATATGAAAACCTTTTCATATGTTTGTGCGTATATTTAAAAAAAGTAAGAATATGAAAGGCATTTTGAAAGTATTTATTCTGTTGTTGGTTGCATTTGCGATTGGATGCCAACCGGTGGGTGATAAAAAAAATGTTAAGAAACTAAAAGCTGAGATAAAAAAAATAAACGATATTAAAATGGAACATTTAACGAAAGCAACTTTTCAGGAAAAAGTATTTAATTACGAAGTAAATAAAGAGTGGAAGTATGAAGGCGATCTTCCTTGTCTGATTGATTTCTATGCCGACTGGTGTGGGCCATGTAAAATGGTTGCTCCTGTACTCGAGGAATTGGCAAAAGAATATGAAGGTAAAATTCACATATACAAGGTAGACACAGAAGCCCAGCAGGAACTGGCCGCTGCATTTGGCATTCGAAGTATTCCTTCTTTATTATTCTGTCCTAAAGACGGGCAGCCTCAAATGGCACAGGGTGCTCTTCCAAAGGCAACAATGGAAAAAGCTATAAAGGAGATCTTGTTGGCAGAAAAGCCAGTTGAGACAAACTAAAAAGTAGTATTAAAGAGAACTTATAAAGTAGAAGCTAATTAAGCTTACTTGATATATATTCCAATGTGCTCATCCCGCCTTTTGGCGGGATTTTTTTTGTCTTTCCTGGAAATTATCCGATAGTGGAGATATTGTGATGAGGGTATTAATGACATATTTTCCTGAGCTTTAATTTGGCCTTAACCTTGTTTGAAGACTGGGAATGCACTTCACCTTCAGATATAAAATCCGGTAATTACATAAGCAATTCAATAGCATGTTCTAATTGTAAATCCCGGCCCGACTGAATATCCTCTGGTGTTTGTTCCACGCGGGTATCCGGAGGAATTCCAAGCCATTCCCAGGGAAGGCCATCATATCTTCTGCGATCCGTCGTTCCTATGTGGATCATTGTCCCACTTGGTAATTCATAATTACCAGTAGCATTCCAATTAGCTCCACAACTTCCTCCGCCTGTTGTATCACCAATAGCTGTGACATTTGGCAGTTGCTTCATCATTTCAGAAAATAATTCTCCAGCACTGAAAGTCAGTCCATTGATCAATACAACTACAGGATTGGTATACGTATAAGGCCCCTGGGGTTCCAGCTGTGGGAGGGGGATTTGTTCGCCAAGAAGATAAAATTCAGTTCTGTCAAGGGGAGTATCCATGAATCTGGATACAACAGCTTCAATATTCCGATCCCTACCGCCCTGTTTGTGCCTGACATCCAGAATAATTCCATTTGTATTTCTTAAGTAGTCCAGTACATGTGGGAAATCATCCATAAGGTATTCTTCATTAAAGTCGGACAAAAATGTGTATCCGATATTATCAGGCAGGATCTCGTACTCGATTTTACCACTTGGCGAAAGTTTAGTTTCAACCTGGAAATAAGATCTGATCACTGCCAGGCTTACTGCATCCTCATCCTTTTGGATCCTACGCGGTACATAAGCATAAACCATTTTACCGTCGAAATCATGATAGAAAACATGTCCATCCTTCAATTCAGCAAGCAGATCATGAATTAAACTCAAGTGTGAATGGTTATCGGAAGCCTGAATCCGGGCATAGTACACTTGGTATATGGAGTCCCAGTTTATGCTTTTGAATTCCATATACGGATAGGTCGTGTCAGCCACATGCCATGTGTAATTAAAATCAGCTGATATCAGTTCTTTGTCAAGGCATTCATCCTCATTATTGCAGGCAGTACAGCATACAGTTAGCAAGATGCAAAAAAAATACCCTGACCTTTTCACGATAACGGTTATAAAAGTTCTCAACAAAAAAAATAGAAAACTTTCTATAAAGGATTCGTTCTTTTTAACGGATAGCATTGCCAATAAGTTTAAAATATTCAGGGCATGCAAGGTGAATATTGACCCAGAAGAAAGTAGTTGATTATTGTAAGGCTGGGTCTTTTATGGAGGTAAGTGATTAAGCATTAACATCCGCCTTTTCGATCGTGCCAGGTTTAAACACCGTCCTGGCTGCTTCAATGATCAGGATTATGGAGAGGCATAGAAGGAAAAAAGCAATACTTCCTATAACATCGAATCCACTCTGGTAAACAAGTTGTATCAGTGCCCAGATGGTCATCACAAGCATAAATATCATTGGAATAACAACAAAGAATGTTGGTTTTCCTTTTTTACTCAGCCATACAAATACGACCAAAAGCGCAAGACCTGCCAGAAGCTGGTTAGTGGCTCCAAAAACAGGCCATACTGCCTGCCAGGCAGGAATGGGGCTGCCAGATGCATCATGAAGTACCATAAAATTAAAGGCCAGGGGCAAGGATAGGGTAGCTATTGTTGCGACGACTCTTGAATATTTCCCCTGTATGTTGAAAAATTCTTCAAAAATATACCGGCCCAGCCTTGTGGAGGTATCCAGGGTAGTTAATAAAAAGGTGGATACGGCCAGGATGCCAAATGATTTTCCAGTTTCAAAAGGAAGTCCGAGAGATTGCATGAAATTACCCAGTCCATTGCCATAGATCTCCAGGGGATTTGATTTCAATATCTCACTATTTGATGCCAGCATAACAACCGTAAAAAGGGAGATCACAGCGACAAGCCCCTCGATTAACATGGCCCCATACCCGATCGGTCGGGCATCGCATTCATTATTGAGTTGTTTGGATGTTGTACCGGAGGCTACGATTGAATGAAATCCTGAACATGCTCCGCAAGCTATGGTAATAAACAGGATAGGGAACAGGGTTCCCCTGTCGATATTTGACCAGGAAGTGAACATGGGATACCGGATCTCAAATCCTCCGATCAGGATGCCGATAAATGCTCCAAGGAGCGAGGCATATAAAAGAAATGATGACAAATAGTCCCTGGGTTGCAATAGGGCCCAGACCGGAGTAATGCTTGCAACCAGGCAGTACACGATCAGGATGATATTCCAGGTTCTGGAAGTTTCACCCATAACTGTTGGCAATAAATCACTTGTGATGGGCAAAAGATGACCTAAATATATCCCGACAAATACGAGAGGCACGAAAATAAACGAAGCGGTCCTCAGGCTAAGCCCTAGTTTTTTCACGGTAAGCCCAAATGCCAAAGCCAGCAAAATAAAAAAAACAGAGGAAGATCCTACTTCGGGACTTGTGGTAAAACCCGCGGAGGTAAGATCTACAAAAACGATGAGGACATATACCAGTGCGAGCCATATAAAAATAAGGAACATTCTATAGGCAAGGGGAGACATATGTATCCTGGCTATTTCCCCGATGGATTTTGCTTTATGACGAATGGAAGCCATAAGTGAGGTATAATCGTGTATACCCCCGATAAAAATTGTACCGAGAACGATCCATAATAAGGCAGGAAGCCAGCCAAATGCTATTCCTGCAATAATAGGCCCGACTACAGGTCCCGCACCGGCAATAGAACTGAAATGATGTCCGAACAGGACTGGTGCCTTTGCTGGTACCCGGTCTACCCCATCATAATCCGTATGGCTGGGTGTGGGATTATCTTTTTTTACATCAAAGGTTTTGTCAAGATATCGCCCATAGATCCTGTAGGCGATTATGAATACCAACAGCGCGGTTAAAAAAATATAAATCAGCATCTTTTGCTTTCAGATTTTGACAAATATAATGGATTCACATACTAATTAATTACATAGTTTTATAAATAACCAGCCATTGGCCGGACCAGGCTCAATATGGATTCGATTTGTCAAATACATTTGTGGGCCATTTGGCTTCTCCATATCAGGAAGGAAATCGATTGTAGGATGGAATTCAGTAACTTAAGAGCTTTTGAGTTGATCTATAAAATGATTATCCCCGGTTGTGATATATTTAGCACCTCCTGGTATAATCTCCACTACAACGGATTCACATTCTCCAATTACTTCTCCATCAAGCTGTAGCATACGGGGTTTGTCAAATTTTATCCTGGCTGATTTTGCGGAGTAATTTTTGGTATATTCCTTAAAAGTTTCAACGGCTCTTTTATCAAAAGCAGTCAGTCCAAGATTGATCACACCAGACCAATCCCGTTTTGTTAACAATACGATCTCAAATATTCCATCATGGGGATTTCCCTTAGGATTTACAATAGCGCCTGTTCCATACATTCGTGTATTTGCAATCAATACAGAATAGGCTTTATGCTCGTATATTTTATTATCAATTTCGACTGTAACATCAAATAGCGATGCATTATTTACTGCGCTGACAAAATGCTTTGCGTAGGCGGCCCATCCACGGCCTTCCTCTTTTTCGAAGTTTTCAACCATAGCCGCATTAATGCCCACATCTCCGAGATGCATAGTATAATCATTATTTACTTTTATAACATCAATTGGGATTATCATCTGTGAAGCAATCAGATCCTGGAAGGCTTGCATTGTATCATTGGGAACACTTAGTTCCTTGGCCATTCCATTTGCCGAACCCATAGGAATAATACCGAAAGGAACGTCTGAATTCTGCAGTGCCAGTGCCGTCATGAGTGTTGTTCCATCTCCCCCAATCGAAACTACCTTATCTGGCTTCACTGATTCAACCGCAGCGGCTAATTTTTTAACATCCTCCTCCCCGGTCGTATGAAAATATTCGTAGGGTATCCCATATTTTTTACAGTAGTCTTCCGCTTTGTTGATAAATATTTCTTTATTTCTTCCCCCGGAAATGGGATTAACAACTAATAATAGTTTCATAATATTATGTGAATTTGACCTAATTTAAATTAATTATCAGCGCTTATCAAATAATTGAATCGACAAAATATGTAAATTCGCTTAGCATATGTCTATTATGATTTTTTAAAACTAAAGAGTATAAAAATGAAAAAGCCGTTGTTATTATTAGCATTCTTAATCTGTCTCGGACAGGTTTATGCACAAAAGATGAAATCCCAGGATACGGAAGTCTGGGAACCCGAGCCAGCAGTTGTAACACCAGGTGAAGGTATGGCCCCTCCATCGGATGCTATCATTCTTTTTAATGGAACCAACCTGGACAATTGGGAGAATATGAAAGGTGAGGAAGCTGGATGGGAAGTTAGTGATGGAGCCATGATCATGGTGAAGGGAACAGGACCTATCCGTTCCAAAGTAGTATATGGAGATTGTCAGTTACATATTGAGTGGCGAACGCCAGCAGAGGTTAAAGGAAAAGGACAGGGTAGAGGAAACAGTGGTGTGTTCCTTCAGGGGATCTATGAAGTACAAGTATTGGATTCTTATGAGAACAGGACCTATTCCAATGGACAGGCCGCCAGCATTTACAAGCAGAGCATGCCATTAGTCAATGCCTGCAAACCTCCGGGAGAATGGCAAACCTATGATATCATTTACAGGGCGCCCATCTTCGATGATGATGGAAAACTGGCATCACCAGCGTACATCACCGTAATACAGAATGGGATTCTAGTACAGAATCATTACCAGATAAAAGGGGATACGCCCAATATAGGATTACCAAAATATGAAGCCCATGGAGAAGGACCACTTATGCTTCAGGATCATGGGAACCCGGTCAGCTTCCGGAACATCTGGTTAAGAAAACTCTAGAAGTATTATTTAAGGGAGCGAGGCTCCCTTTTTTCTTGCTTGAAGATAAATAAAAAGGCTCGGCACCTCATACCCCCCGTTTTAATTCATCTTTAGGAATTTTCGTGGTGCTTTGTAACGTCTCCAGAATCTGAATTTGGTCAGCGAGGTCCAGGTAATCAGGTAATTGATCCATTTGAATCTCATCAGGAAATGCATCAGGCCATATCCCCCGAAAATGATCCACATACCGACTCCGTATTCGACTGCATAATAGATGTATTTATAGTCCGATTTGATTATATCTTGTGGTATAATATTATACCGGCCGAGTAAATTGATTATTAAAACGGGTATCAGGGTGAAAGCCAGCCACCAGAGAAGAAAGATGAATGCATGGCCCGTCTCAATAGCTCGCTCCGGGCAGTAGTTCATACAATGCATGCAGCTTTCGCATTTGTAGGTCCAGAAGGGCCTTTTATCTACAAGCTTGATGGCACTGACCGGGCAGTCTTTAATGCATTTATCACAATTATTGCATGTATAACTGGCGAAATAGGTCTTCGATAATGCAAAACGACCAAACAGATAATATAGTACTGAGATCGGGCTGATCAGAATATCTACAGGAAGCCCCCAGAAGCCTTGATAAACCTGCTTTCCATCCAGCAGTTTTTGTGTAAACCGGTCTGTTATTCTCTTACACCGGTTAAAAATAGAATCCACCACTTTTTCCCTGAGACCCGGATGTACAGAGATCCAGTTCGAGGGAAGGTCAAGGGGTTGAAAACCGATACAGTTATAACCTTTTACACCAAGCATTATTGTAGGCCACCATAAGGCTGTTCCGCTCATACCCGGGGTAAAGAGCTTGTACATCTTCATGCCAGCCCTTGTGTTCAGCAAAAATATCTTCGTACCTTTTGATTTCGGGAACCGACGGATGAAATCAATAACAATAGGTGGCGTATTGAAACCATGCGTGGGAAAGCAGAAACCAACCAGCGTATTTTCCTCAAATCGAACTCTGGGAACTGGTGTATTTTTTTCGATCCGGATGACCTCCACAGTAATCCCCCGGCTTTTTGCTTTTTCCGCTATCCAGTGGGCTGCAGTTCTGGCATTCCCGGTACCTGAAAAAAAGTATATGATGATGGTTTTGAACATTTAAAAAATCCGAGCAATATTATGCCCAGCGTTTACCTTTACAAGATCGCTAAAATGTTGGTTTTTTACCAGAATTAAGTTGAAATAGAGATTAATAGTACGAGCAAGGTTAACAACATTTTATAAACCCGGCATTTCAATTTATAATCTACCAATTAAATGTATTTTCAATGAATCTGATTAGCTGATCTGACATTTCCCGGTTGTCATCCACCCTGGGATGTCCCGGTTTATTGATATATGGAAAGAATAGCGTATGCAGGTTAGGATCATCCAGGCCTTCCACTGCAGTCGTAACATATCCGGGCCAGGGAGAATCATCCCTTGTTGCATCCATGCTTCCCAAAGCACAGATAATTGGAGTTCCCGGGTAGACTTTACGCAATTTCGAAATAAAATCGACATAGGAGGAGATTATCTTCTCCTCATCCGGTGCTTCTTTTCCAAACCTCTGCTCGAATGTTGGTTCTTCCGGCATGTTCACCAGCCAGGAGTCATTTTGAAACAGGTTCACCACAACCAGGTCGGGTTGGATTTTAGAGAAATCCCATTTGCTATCCGGATCGGAAGGATCAAGACGGTCCCACATTTCCGGCATGATCAGGGGGAACCAGCTGATCATGATCCCGATCCCCGACCTTACAGTACCATAATAATCTGCATTGAAATGCCTTGCGGTAATGGCACCATATGTATCGTAATTGTTTGTATATATGCTATCCGGTGAATCCCCGCCGGTCAGGTCTTCAATGGCGTATCCCGCTGTAATAGAATTGCCAAAAAACTCAATAATCTTTCTATCCGTTTGAGGCAGCTGTAATAACTTGCCATTGGTAATCTCAATACCCAGAAACCAGGTTTTACCCAGGTCCCATTCTGTGCGTTTAATCAGTTTTATGGTGTGCATACCTTCTGGCAGCCCTTTTGCAAGCGTATAGTACCTCTCTTCTTTATCAAGTTTGATATACCTCAGGCTATCTTCATCAAGGACAATGTTGAAATAATTTTCACCCTTGTCGTCTTTGAGTTTTGCTTTTAATTCTTCCCCCTCGAACTTAATTTCGATCTGCGTCCCCGGCCAGTAGATCTCGGGTGCCATTCTATCTTCAAAATTAATCCGGCCGGTATAGCGGATCATCTCATTGTCCGGGTCGACAGAAATAAGATCAGCTTCAGGAACACATCCAAAGAATAGTATCGCAAGAATCGACAGAAAAATAAAAGGTAAGTTCTTCATATAATATATCAGATTTAAATTTTAATATCGGAGGATTTAATGGCCCAATCGTTTTCAAAAAGTGGCATTTTAACTATTTTACCTAACTTAAGTGATTCTTGCAGAATACCTGAACCTATATTTCAATTTTACCCTCAGAAAACTTTTCCCTTCAGTACACCCTTAGACTAAAACGGGTATTCGTATTTGTACTTACCCGGATTCGGAACTGGATATTTCCCATCAGGACCTGCTTTAAGAGGTGCAGGAGAATCCATTGTCATTTTATCAAGTCCGAGTGCAAACTCATGATCACAATTAAGCATTTGATCATAAGTGATCACCTGGCCAGTGTGCGCTGCCATTCTACCCATAGAAGTCACCAGGCTGGCTTCTGCACCACGTTTCACCTCATTAAATGGTTTGTCTTCCCGAATGGCCTCAATCAGATGATCCCATTCCAGCTGGTAAGGATTAGGTTCCTGTCCAGGGAACCGCCATACAATGTCATCGGTTCTATTGAAATCCTGTCCTTTATTAATTCGGCATAGTGCCGGGGTGTGTCCTCCCTGCGAGATAACTGCTGAACCTTTACTGCCATGGGCATAACTGGCGAATTCATCGTGACAGCCTTCCATGCATCTGCCATACAGGAATAATTTCGTGCCATCAGCAAAAGTGTACTCCACGGAATACGTATCAAAATTCTGATCCACCGAATTACCCCGGTAGTGTCTTCCGCCAAGTGCCTGGGCCTTAACCGGCCATTGATCTTTCATCCAGCAGCATTCATCAATATGGTGTATGTAAAAATCACTATAATTACCGCCGCTAGCCCAGAGGAAACTGTGGAACCGTTGTGTCTGATATAGAAACTCGCTGACTCCATCCGGCTTGGGATCCGATGCAAAAAAACCAATAGGACCGTGCATCCTGTATGCACGAAGGGCGATAATCTCGCCAATCTGTCCATCCTGGATGCGATCATAGAGCTCCCAGCGGGCCTCACAATGACGACACATCAGGCCAACCCCGACTTTAAGGTTCTTTTTCACAGATTCTTCACCAAGCTCAAGCATCCTTAATGTAGTGGGTCCGTCAACCGTTACTGGTTTTTCCATAAACACATTCAAACCTTTATCTATGGCATATTTAAAGTGTACCCATCGAAATGCAGGCGGTGTAGCAAGAATTACCACATCACCCGGGCTCAGACAATCCATCGCGTCCTTATATCCCTCATAACCCAGAAATTTCTGTTCTTCGGGTACATCTACCAGTTCAGGATGGATTTTCTTCAAGCTTTTGTAACTGAGCTTAAGGCGATCCTCAAATACATCCGCCATGGCAACCATCTTGATCGGCCCGTTTTTAACCGACATAGCATTAGAGGCAGCACCGGAACCACGGCCCCCGCAACCTACCAATGCCACATTTATGGTATTATTTTCTGCAGCATGAACGTTTGGAATGAGTTTTGGTGTCAGGGTTGTGGCCAGGGTGATTTTGCCAGTGTTCTTTATAAATTTTCGGCGTGATACATGTTTCTTTTGCGAATTAGTCAGTCCCATTAATTTCTTGTATTTAAATGATTATATATTTAAAAAGAATATAATAATCCCTCCAATTATTTATCAAAATGCGGGATTATTTTCAGCGTAATCAGTTCAAATCTATTAGTTGCTTTGAAAAATGCCCTAATAAAAATACGCTACTAAAAATGAAACAGCAAATATAATCTTTGGTATATCAGTCCTTCAGTGAACTATAAATCGTAATCAATTTGGAAGTATAGCCAGGATATATGCTTCCATTAGAGACTCACAAACTAAACATGGTTCATTGGCTCGGGGTATTGTCAGCTACAGTAACTTCTTTGAACAATCTTCTAACGATATTTTAGTCAACACTAAAACGTATCGATTTGTCTCATGGCACTAAATAATTCTGAACACATGATATATATCATATCTTATGTTTTGAATTATCTGCTTCATTCTATTAAGTTGATGTTAAATAGACAACTTTCGAATTCTTTGCATCAAATAATTGCTCCATTTGTGCCAAGTATCCTAAATAAATTTTTTAATAACCATTAATCATTATTACCATGAAAAAATTATTGATTATCATTTTTGCTTTTACCTTAATATTCTTTGTGAGTAATTCTATCTATTCCCAAGGTTGGATTATGGAAGAATCAGACAACAGCGTAACCTTTATTGGCAATGGCTGGGTAAAAACATTAGCCAGCAATATGGAGGAGGTTCCAATAACTTCAATGTATAACCTTGGCACCAATACGATTATATTGATTAATGAAGATGAATTGACCTATGTAAAAGGATCAGCTGATGATTATTGCAATGCCATAAAAGCAATGCGGGATGAGATGAATAAGCAAATGCCGGCCGAACAAGTAAAGATGATGGAGGATTTGATCGTACAGGAAAAAGCAAAACCGGCTCCCACAGTGATAGTTCAGAAAGGAAGTGGTGAGTCAATTGCCGGGTATAGTACCACAAAGTATAGCATTTTAGTAGATGGGGAACTTTTCGAGGAAAAATGGATCAGCAGTGATCCTGCACTTAAAGGGCTGATCCAGGAAATGAATGAAAACGTAGATTTAACCATGAAAATCGCCAGTTGCAGTGTTCCTGATGAGGTATTTTTGAAAACGGCACCTGAATTTTCGACAGCATATAAAAATGTCGAACGGAGTGGTATTGAGTTGAAAAGCATCAGCTATGAATATGGAAGTGCTGAGCCGGGAACCGAGGTTTTAAGCCTGCAAAAGGAAAATCTTTCCTCTGAAGAATTCGAGGTACCGGGAGACTATTCAGAATCGAATTTCGAAGAGTTCATCATGTCCATGTTTGGCATGTAATTTCCAATGAATAATTACAATCCAATTTATATGAAAACATTAAAATTATTCTTGTTAATGGTAGGAATAATCGCCAACAATACACAAACTCCCGCACAGCAGAATGGAAATGGCCCCGAGCGTTTTTATAATGTAGAATCATACAAAGCCAATATTACCCTGACATTCCAGTATCGGTTTTCACAATCTGAAACTGAATATTCAAGATTGGTTAATGTATCCCAAAACTTTCAGCATTTTTTTACAACTTCAGCTGGACAAATTAGTGCTGCGGACATGTTTCAGGTAGAAAGAGGCGATAAAGTAAAAGTTGAATCAGGGGATAATACATCTCAGGACGGAGGTATAATGGGGGGTATGGATATGGATGCCATTTCTCAGGCACTTGAAAATTCGGGCATAGAAACCATCGAACATGACGGTAAAGAAGTAAATGTGATGGATATGTTGAAACAAACCAAAGAAGAAACAGAATCCTACAATATGAGTCTTGATAAATATAAAATGTGGATGACAATCCCGACGGTAGGAGGAGACGTTGCGTCCAGTATATACTCAAAATTTTATGATGAGGAAACAGGGTCAATGCACTGTGGGGAGGGGCAAGGAAAAGGTTCTTTCAGAAGCGTTCGAAACTATAGTGGTAGCGCCCAGGTTGACGCTGGTCAATCAGATATTATTAATACAAACGGTTTTATATTACTGCTAAACCTGGCTAATAATTCCTATTCCTTTTCAGCAAATGTTGAAATGCCGCGGGGATTTGAGTTTAAAGGCAATACACATCGATCAGAGTGTGGAACATCTTCTGATAAACCTCTAACTATAAATGCCAGAAGCTTCATTAACATCAGTTCTGAAAAAGAGGGTTTAGTTTATAAGTCTCCGCTGCCAACTGGAGGCATGGTTCTCTCTGGTTCTGAGATCATTACGGACCGGTTTAACCTGTGGGGATCCCTTAACAAGGAAGGTAACTGGACGGTCAGAATTGATTGGACTATTTTTCCGGCTAATATGGACGTGCCGGAAGTGTTTATTAGTTATGATGATATAGAGGCAGGAAAGAAATGGATACCGGAAGATAAAAATAGCCTTGAAGCTAAAATGACATGGGAACAACAGGTAAAGCCTGAGGCTATTGAATGGACTTTATATAATGTGTCAGCGGAGCCAGGAGTAAATCTGAATAGTAAAAATCGAGATACTGATTTTGATCTGTCTTTTGACCTCGCTGAAGTATCTAAGGGTTACCATCTAACAAGAACAGATGATGGTTATGTAATTCGAAAAGAAGGAGATGTTGCAGTTGGGAAAGAATCCGTACGTATTCAATCCCTTGATTTTGGAGCATATGGTCAACTTTCGGGTAAAATAAAAGTAAATGGTACATGGTGGGAAGCCAGCCATGAAGAACTGGGTGTTGCCTGGTTACCTGTTCCCTGGGATGAAAATAATAATGTTATTGCTGATGAATGGGAAATACAAGTTGGAATTTATGAGGGAAGCTATTCGGCTTTATGGGACGAAGATCCTAAACCTGCGGACCAGTCTAGTAATGGCGACGGTTTCACACTTTATGAGGAATACCGAGGGTTTTCAGAAACTGGAAATGAATTAGCAGAAGCTGCAAATGTACAGGTGAAAGACCATCACGTACGGATGGATCCGAAATATAAAGATGTTTTTATCTACGATCAGGATGGTCTATTTAAAACCCACTATGCTTCCACGAATGCAGCGAAATTAAATTGGCATTACATCAATTTCGATATGGTGGAAAAAAGCGGAACCCTGGAAGTGGATCCTGAATATCGATGTGTAAACTTTAATACGAGCCGAGAATTGTATTTGAGAGATCAATATGCCATATATATTGTAAACGAACGTATAAACCCCGATCCAGCCCTGCCCAAAGACGGTGGGTACAATAACACGCATTCTACCTGTTCAGGTATAAAGAACTATCGCCCAGCCTTTCCTTTAAAATGTGTGTACAAGGTGTCAATTTACCCCAAAGGTATGGATAATGCACTGGCAGGATTAAGTGAGTCAGTCAAAACCAGGGTCAAAGAAGAGATTTTAACTACAACCGTGATTCATGAAATAGGGCATGCCCTAGGTACCCGACATCATTGGGATGCTGCAACTGAAACCATTACTGAACAAAGTAAAACATTAGGATTTCCCAATTGTGCTATGCGTTATGAAACTGATTCGGAAAGAAGTAATGCCAATACACAAAATTTCCTGAAAACAATATATTGTACAAAAGGTAATACCTGGAACATGCCTGGAACAGATAAAACCATTTCAGGGGATGATTGTTATGGCCAGATTGATATTAAAGGACAGTAGAGGCTCATCATAAATATGTGATTTATAGTCGAGCTACTCCCTTACGCAAATCATAAACAAATATAAATGTATCATCCAATTAAATAGCGATCATATCTTTCGCCTATCAGTTCTCTGTTCCGGACCGGTCTATTCGTCGTTTGATTGTATTTTACTTAAAGTTCGTTGGACAATGATTAATTTACCAAATTAGATTCCTACAAATTCAACCCGGCGATTGTTGGCTTTTCCTTCCGGGGAAGTATTTTCAGCCACCGGCACTTCTTCACCAAATCCCTGGCTGCTCAGCCTGTCGCTACTTATGCCCAATTCTATAAGTTTGTTCATAACGGTATTAGCCCGGTCCTCTGAAAGTTTTTTGTTGAATTCATTATCTCCATCGGAATCGGTATGCCCTTCTACACTGAGCTTAATGTCCGGATATTCCTGCATCATCTTGTTGATCTGATTGATCACACCCATGGATTCAGGCTTCAAGGTAGATTTCCCGGAATCGAACTTTATTCCATTGGTAACGATCTTCCCGTCAGTTTTGAAGCGGTCATACAGAGGTACGGCCCCTTCAGCTATCCTGATGTTCTTTATCAATGTCGGGTAATCTCCAGTTTGACTGAAATCATAGGTGCTTGCCCCAATGCTCATGCCAGTGGGATTTCCCTGTACATTGGGTATCATGATCAACCTATCCTGATCTAAATAGACTTTGAGAGCCCGTATGTTGAATGAAATTGCTACATGGCGCCAGTGTGGATACTCTTTCTGGGATTCTTTCGGGAGGTTCATGCTCATACGTCCACCATCATAAGAAGCTCCTTGTTCATACCCCGCTTCAATTACTCCAATATCACCTAATTCATCTGGTTCTCGTGACCTTTGACGTTTGTCCCAGAGATATACCCGGTATTTACTGGTTCGATACGACACATAGATGTCAAATTCAATGGTAAACTTTTCAGGAAGATAATCCCCTTCCTTTTTCATTAAGGGCGTAATCGTTGACCCGGCATTATCAATAGAAAATTTAATGACATTCTCTTCACCAAGTTTGGCATTTTCTGCGTAACCGTCAATTAAATCCCATTGGGAAGGAAATTCTCCATTCTGTTCCCCTTCCAGATTATCTTCAAAAATCACGATATCGCCTGGTACAAAGTCATATTTTGACCAGGGCTTTAGAACTTCATCAGATGTTCCCTCAGAAGCAGTGGAAGCAGCAGCTTCTTCCGTTGCGGTTTCTTCAGCCTCATCCGGCTCATCCCCTTTTTTCTTCTTCTTGCCAAATAATCCATCAAGTCCTTCATCAATTGCATCATCAATTTCCTTATTTGCTTTGTCTTCAGATTTTTTCTTAAAAGGTAGTTTGATTTGAGATTGTCCGAAGGTTGGAATAAGAAATAAAATCAGGATTAACTTAATAAATAAAGATTTCATGGTTATGAGGTTTAGTTACTATAAACAAAGTGAATTGGTAAATATTTTCAGCAATATATTCTTTATACTATTTTAATAGTTAGACCTTCCAAAGGGCACAGGTATAATTACTAAAACTAATAAAAGATAAACGATTATCTGAAATTTAAATATGATATATATCATGATATGGCGATTTATGGCAGATTATTCCCAAATTTCTTAACTAATCAAAATCCTTTATTACTAAGATTGAATTTCATTGTTTTTATGATAAGGAAGTGTAATGACTTATCATAAAATTATAATACAGAACAGGAGATACAATGCAAATAAATAATCCTTAACTTTTATAATGATATCTAATCAGAAGCAAAAAATTTGGTGTATGTACTGATAAGCTTATCACAGAATTTACATATTCCTGCGATATTGTCCACCCACCTCAAACAAGGCATGGGTGATCTGGCCGAGTGAACAATATTTTACAGCCTCCATAAGAATATCAAAGGTATTTTCTCCTCTCATGACCGTTTTTCGGAGTTCAGAAAGTTGCTTTTTCCCCTCCGCCGCATTGACTTTCTGAAAATCCCTCAGATTATGGATCTGCCGGTCCTTTTCTGCCTTTGTGGCACGGGTGATCTCCCCCGGAACCAGGGTTGGGGATCCCTCAGAGGACAGGAAGGTATTTACTCCGACAATCGGATATTCTCCCGAATGCTTTTGGGTTTCATACAAGAGACTTTCCTCCTGTATCTTACCCCGCTGGTACATGGTTTCCATTGCCCCCAGTACGCCACCCCTTTCTGTGATCCGGTCAAATTCAACCATGACTGCCTCCTCTACAAGATCGGTCAGTTCCTCAATGATAAACGATCCCTGCAGCGGATTCTCGTTCTTTGCCAGGCCCAATTCCCGGTTGATGATCAGCTGAATGGCCAGGGCCCTACGCACGGATTCCTCTGTAGGAGTTGTGATCGCCTCATCATAGGCATTGGTATGAAGGGAATTGCAATTGTCGTATACCGCATATAAGGCCTGAAGGGTGGTACGGATATCATTGAAATCGATCTCCTGGGCATGGAGTGATCTGCCTGATGTCTGGATATGGTACTTTAACTTTTGTGCCCGCTCATTCCCATGATATTTCAATTTAAGTGCTTTGGCCCAGATCCTTCTGGCTATTCGGCCGATCACCGCGTATTCCGGATCAATTCCGTTAGAAAAGAAGAAAGAAAAATTTGGGGCAAAATCATTCACTCTCATACCCCTTGACAAATAATATTCCAGGTAAGTGAATCCATTGGCCAGTGTAAAAGCCAGTTGAGTTATGGGATTGGCTCCTGCTTCAGCAATATGATACCCGGAAATAGATACAGAATAGAAATTCCTGACTTCATTATCAACGAAATACTGCTGTACATCTCCCATCATGCGCAGGGAAAAGTCTGTAGAGAATATGCAGGTATTCTGTGCCTGGTCTTCTTTCAGGATATCTGCCTGCACAGTACCCCGGACCTTTGCGATGGTTTCCTGCCTGATCTTTTCATATATCTTCGGGGGCAGCACTTCCTGCCCTGTAATCCCAAGTAACATTAGACCGAGGCCATTATGATCCTCCGGTAACTGACCATGATATTCAGGCTTTGAAAGTCCCGATTCTCTGAATTTCTTATTAAATGCCTCCTCAACTTTCTTTTTCAACCCATGCTCCTGGATGTATTTCTCACATTGCTGGTCGATGGCTGCATTCAGGAACATGGCACAAAGCATGGAAGCCGGACCATTTATGGTCATGGAAACAGAGGTCCCAATGTCTACCAGGTCTATCCCGGAGTATAGTTTCTTTGCATCGTCCAGGGTGCATATACTCACGCCTGAATTCCCGACCTTCCCGTAGATATCGGGCCTTTTGTCCGGATCTTCCCCGTAAAGGGTGACCGAATCAAAGGCTGTGGAAAGCCTTTTAGAAAGCTGGTCCCTGGACAAATAATGAAAACGCCGGTTGGTCCGTTCCGGTTCGCCTTCCCCGGCAAACATACGGGTAGGATCTTCAGATTCTCTCTTAAATGGAAAGACACCCGAAGTATAGGGAAACTCACCCGGCAGGTTTTCCTGTAAACGCCATCTCAGGATGTCCCCCCAGTCCCGGAATGCAGGTAAACTTACTTTCGGGATCTCCAGGTTGGAAAGCGTTGTTTTCGTTGTGTCGACCTTAATGGTTTTACCACGTACTGTAAACTTGAAGCTTTTATCCCTGTATTTTTTTTGGACCTTTGGCCAGTCATTAATTAGCTTGTAATTAGCTTGGCCGAGTGTATCAATCTGATCTTTAAACTTGCCAGTGAGGATTGATTGAAGTTCATTCGGCAGATCCTTATCTTTTCCCAGCAAGTCCATGGTTTGTTTCAGGGCATGTGCATTGGAAGCTGTCTCGCAATGTTCTATCACCCAATCATTGTATTTCCTGATGGTTTCAGATATCTCGGACAGGTATCTATCCCTCCTCGGGGGAATGATATAAGGTTTTTTCCCTTCATCCGCCGATCTTTTAACCTGGCTATTCCGGAAATTTCCAGATTTTTCATTTAATGCTTCGATAGTGGTTGCATACAGGTTCCTTGTTCCCTGGTCATCAAAATGGGAAGCTGTCGTTCTGTAAACCGGGATATCGGAATCCTTTACATCCCATAGTTGGTGGTTGCGCCGGTATTGTTTTTTTATATCCCTGAGGGCATCGTCCGCTCCTGCCTTATCGGATTTGTTCAGCACAATGATATCTGCAAAATCCAGCATGTCTATTTTCTCCAGCTGAGTGGGGGCACCGAATTCCGGGGTCATTACGTACATGGATAGATCTGCAATGTCTACAATCTCCGTATCCGATTGACCTATGCCGGATGTTTCAACTATTATCAGATCGAATCCCGCGAATTTCATTATATCAATTACTTCCCGGATATGCGGACTAAGCGCTACATTAGCCTGCCTGGTTGCCATCGAGCGCATATATACCCTGGGATCATTGATGGCATTCATACGGATTCTGTCACCCAGGAGCGATCCTCCTGATCTTCTTTTGGAGGGGTCAATGGATATTATCCCTATTGTCTTGTTTTTAAAATCATACAGGAAATTCCTTACGAATTCATCTACTACAGAAGATTTTCCCGCGCCACCTGTTCCAGTAATTCCGAGAACGGGAGTACCTGGCGAGGGTGTGATCTTCTTAAGGATCGATTTACTCTTTGTATAATTGTTCTCGACCAGGGAGATGAGCTGACCCAATGATCTGTGATTTCGAGCATTGATCAGGTTCAGATCGATTTTCAGATCCTTTGAGATGTCATGGTCGATTTGTCCCAGTACATCATTGATCATACCTTGCAGCCCAAGTTTACGTCCTTCATCCGGGGAATAGATCTTCATGATCCCGGCTTGATGCAACTCATCGATCTCGCCGGGTAAAATGGTTCCACCACCTCCTCCGAAGATCTGGATATCGTTTGCCCCTTTATCATCCAGAAGGCTACGCATATATTTGAAGAACTCCATATGCCCTCCCTGGTATGAGGTAATGCCGATGGCATGGGCATCTTCCTGGATGGCGCAATTTACAATATCGTCCACCGACCGGTTGTGTCCCAGGTGGATGATCTCTGCCCCGGTATACTGGAACACCCTGCGCATGATGTTAATGGATACATCATGACCGTCAAACAGGGAAGCTGCTGTAACGATACGGATCTTGTTTTTGGGTTTATAATGTGGTGCCAAAGTAATTTTCAGGTTTTAATAGTTGCTTAAAATTGTCATTTGGGATTATATCAATCATCCAATTTAACGAATATTATACAAAACAACCTATTGAACACATCCAATTATGATTGTTGTATAGTTTGTTATTGAGGTATACATACTATAAAACAATTCTGGAAAATTCTTGCAGGTTTAACTTAATTCTCTATCCGGAAATGTTAGACTTGCTGCGAACAACTCATTGAATTTAAATTAAGATCAATTCAATATAGTAAGAAATGGTTATTCTATAAAATAGCAGCATTCATCAATTTTCACTATAATGGTACATGAAAATGATTTAAAAGATCATAAATACCAATAATTATGAGTAATACAATACATGAATTATTAAGCAGCAATCCTATTTTGCTGTTGTTCCTTGTGCTTGCGATTGGTTTCTTTATTGGCAATTTAAGGATTGGCTCCTTTCAACTTGGATCAGTAGCTGGTGTATTGTTTGCGGGTTTATTGCTTGGTCATTTCGGATTCGAAAGTAATGCCTCCATACAATCCTTCGGATTTGTGCTGTTCATTTTTTCAGTTGGGTACCAGGCGGGGCCAAAATTCGTACAGGCTGTCCGTAAAGATGGTCGAAAGTATTTTGTAATCTCAGTGATTGTGGCTGTAAGTGGCTTCCTGCTGGCCTTAGGATTTTCAAGGATTCTTAACTTTGACCAGGGTTTGTCGGCTGGCCTTCTGGCAGGCAGTTTAACTTCCACACCTACCCTCGCTGCCGCCGATGCAGCAGTTCTTTCATCTGATTTTGTGCCGAAAGAAGGCATTAATGTGGAGGAGGTAAGAAGCAACATAAACACAGCTTATGCCATTACCTATATATTTGGTCTTGTGGGATTGATCCTTATCATACGGATTCTTCCACGTATACTGGGTAACGACCTTGCAGATGAGGCTGTAAGATTAGAAAAGGAGGAAAGTGCTGGTGTGAAACAACCTGTTTTCTCACCCAGTGACATTGTGTTGAATGTAATCCGTGTTGAATCACCTGAAATTACCGGTATACCACTGAGAGAAATGTACGAAAAAGCGCAAATACAAATTACTATTCAAAAAATACGACGAAATGGCGAGATCATTGAACCAACATTGGACATGGAACTTCAAATGGGAGATATAATCTCAGTGGTGGGTGTCCTGAACCAGGAAGCTGTAGAACAGTTATCTGACAAAATATTCGGTCCGGTGGTCCGTGACCGGGAGCTCCTTCATTTTCAACCGGAAACCGCAAAAATTTGTGTAATGAGGAAAAAGGGAGCCGGTAAAATAGTAGGAGAGTTACAAACCCCTGTACATTATGCATCATTTATCTCTAAGATAACTAGGTTGGGTGTGCCAATTGACATAACACCTACAACCAGATTGGAGCGTGGGGATGTACTTGATGTTACCGGGCCTATTGCAGGGCTTCAGGCGATGGGAGAGGATCTTGGTCACCTCGAACAGGAGATCGAAGAAACCGATCTTCGAACATTTGCCTGGGCGATTGTATTTGGGATTCTTATAGGAACATTGACCATCACCGTTGCAGGCGTAAAAATTGGACTGGGCAGTGCTGGAGGATTACTCGCATTGGGTCTGCTCGTTGGGTATCTAAGGTCACTGTTTCCTGTATTTGGAAGGGTTCCTGCCGGTGCTCAGTTCGTTTTTACTGAATTGGGACTTCTGTTGTTTATGGCATGTGTGGGATTACGTGGTGGAGCTGATATTGTGGAAACACTATTAAGCAGCGGGCCTGCCTTGCTTCTCACTGGAATTTTAGTTACTGTAATTCCTTTGGCATTAGCTTATATTTATGGAAGGAAAGTGCTGAACATGAATCCGCTGGTCTTATTTGGGGCCATTACCGGATCCATGACAAGTGGAGGTGCACTCAACGTGATCAATGAACAGTCAAGGAGTACCATAGCCAGCATTCCCTATACGGGTGCCTATGCCATCGCAAATGTTTTATTGACCATTGCAGGGGCTATTATCATACTCTTTTAGGAACATGTCAAAGCACATATGTCTGGTTGCTATTTTGTGCTTATTAATCATCTCAGCGCAACCTTTAGTAGCTCAGGATGATTCTGGGAATATTCTAACAAAGCAAATCTGGCTGGACTACAATATTGCCTATCCCATATCTGAAAGTCTTGATTTTTATTTTTCCACAGGTTACAAAACCATTTTCCCCGGTCCATGGAATAAGATCTTCGTCAATCCTGAAGTATCTTATAAAGTACCCAAGCTCATGTTGAAAAAATGGAAGTACAGCGAAAAAGTGTATTTCGGCATCGATATTTATTATGCCTTTTTTACGGATTCAACAAATATTTTCGAATTTACTCCCTATCAGGGCTATAGTCTCATCTGGCCAAATAGAAAAAGGCTGGCGATCAAACATAATTTACAACTGCGGGAAAGATTCCAGTGGGAAACAGTTAACTGGGCTTTTGATTTTGGATTGCAAATAAGTTATGAGGCTACAATGACTTTTAAATTTCATGGAGATTTATGGAAATATGGGTAGGGATTTTATATTCCAGTAAGTATAAGGTTCTGGTGGAATCTTGTGGATGCCACCTTTCAGAATGATGTGGTCCGCATAACACCCGGGATTGGTTATCAGATCTCCCCAGCATGGAATACCGCCTTTAAACTGGGATATACCTATACGAAGAATACAGGAGGGGGAGACTTCAATACCGACAACATCATTTTCTGGTTCCGTGTATATCATACTTTGACTAAGGAAAAATAAAAAGTGTAACGATAAAGACACTTGAATAAAAACAAATCATTTTATTTATATTTACTAATCACAGTTAATCACAAAGTCAGTTTCAGTATTTAAAAATCATAATTGGATGGTCGATGTTGCCTTTATTATCCTATTTGCTCTGGTCGGGAACATCATCTTTAAAAAGATAGGTCTCCCGGGAATTCTAGGGATGATTGTGGCAGGGATTGTGCTTGGACCAAGTGTACTCGATTTGATAGATCCTGAGATCCATGCAGTACTGAAAGAATTCAAGACAATAGCCCTGATTGTAATTCTTTTCAGGGCTGGCCTGGGAATTGACAAAGAGACTTTGAACCGGATTGGAGGTCCTGCCATCAGGATGGGTTTTATCCCAGCGATCGTTGAAGGAGCTGCAGTTTCTGCCACTTCTTATTGCTTGTTGAACCTCCCATTATATGCAGCTGGAATGCTCGGATTTATCATTGCGGCAGTCTCACCTGCAGTTGTAGTACCCTCCATGCTTGAGCTCCGGGAAAAGGGTTTTGGTATAAAGAAGGGTATCCCTACCTTGATACTTGCCGGGGCCTCTGTAGATGACATCATCGCCATTACGATCTTCGGTGTTTTCGCCAGCCTTGCAGCAGGCGCGGCTACCAACTGGACCTATGTATTTTTAAGCGTTCCTGCCGGCATTGTGGCTGGGGCAGTTATTGGGGTGATCATCGGATATATATCCATATGGTTTTTTAAAAAGTACCATATACGGGATTCCATGAAAGTGATCATTTTTATGATCGTTGCTGTGATCTTTTATGATGCAACTGAATTGCCTGCTATTAAAAACTTCATACCTATTGCGGCACTACTAGGAGTTATGGCCATTGGATTTATACTGTTGGAAAAATACGATGTACTGGCTAACCGGATGGCTGCAAAGTTCAATAAAATCTGGGTATTGGCTGAAATTTTGCTTTTTGTTTACATTGGTACGGAAGTGCAAATCTCGAAAATCGACCATTCATTGATTGGAGTGGGGCTCGTGATTCTCTTATTGGGGTTGATCGTTCGAAGTCTTGGTGTAGGAATATCCCTGCTCGGTTCTAATCTGACACTTAAAGAGAAAATCTTCTGTATGATCGCCTACTGGCCAAAAGCGACGGTACAGGCTGCGATGGGAGCTGTGCCCCTGACTATGATCCTGAATGGACAGATCACAACTTTGTCCGAAGATATAGGACAAGTGATCCTCGCTATGGCAGTGTTGAGTATTGTTGTAACCGCACCCCTCGGTGCCATTGGTATCAAACTGACAGGTCCTAAGTTGCTGAGTAAGGATAAGGGAATTAGTTAGAAACAATATTGTAAAAGAATTTTTTAATCCTGATTCCGGGAAACTTTCCTGCTGCCCCCGTATAATTCATATTCCAGCAGACGGCATTCGATCGTGGCATTTAAAAAAGTGATTTTTCTTTTCGTACGCAAGCCAAGGGATTTTGCAAGATCCGGATTACCGGTAAATACATAACCTGTATATCCCTGACAATTATTCTTAAAGAAATCACCTATATTTTTATAGGTAGGAATTAACTGGTCTACCTGGCCCATTCTCTCCCCGTACTCGGGATTGATGATCACGATTCCACCTTCTCCCACCATCAGGGTATCCTGGAATTTACACCTTGAGAATTGGATTAGATCCAATACCCCGGCAGTTTCTGCATTTGCCTTTGCTGCCCTGATGGCTCCGGCATGAATATCCGTTGCGATGATCTGCGGAAGATCCTGATCTGATACCTGGTCTTCTATTTCTTTTTTCACTTTGTCGTAATACACAGGATCATAACCATTAATATGCATAAAGCTGTAATTGCTTCTGTATAATCCAGGGTATCTATTGCTGGCCAGCAATGCGGCTTCTATAGCCATTGTTCCACTACCGCACATTGGATTTATAAAGGCACTCTTGCCGTCCCACACAGTGCTTTGAATGATGGATGCCGCCAATGCTTCTGATAGTGGGGCCTTCCAACCCGAATGGCGGTATCCATGTTTTGCAATGGATTCACCACTTGTATCTATATACACTGAACAAGTATTATCGACCCAGTAAATGAACAATACCAGTTGATCGTTCTCTTTGCCCGAATCGGGGCGACTACCCTTAGCTGCCATAAAGTGATCAGCAATAGCATCCTTTACCTTTAAATTAACGATGCGGTTATCGCGAATGTCCTTTTGGTTACAATAAGAGCTTATGCTGAAACGACCATCCTCAGGTATCACCTCCGTCCAGTCATACCCTTTTATCTTTTTATAAAGTCTTCCAAGGTCAAAAGCTTTGAAAGTAATCAGATGATACAAAACCCGGTGGGCGGTCCTTAACTTTAAATTCAACTGTATCGCATCATTGAGGGTTCCATTCACTGAAACATTCAGCCTGTCACGCCCAATTACTTTGTATCCCAATTGATTTAATTCTTCCCGTAATGCATGTTCTGTATGAAGGGCATGGGTGATCAGGATCTTTTGTGAAGAATTAAAATTCAAATGCGAGTGATATTATGTCATAATTCAGTGAAGATGTAATATTTCACCTTTTCAATCGCATTTCAAAGAAATTCTTTTCAAAACCTACATCTTCAAGTAGATCCAGGGCCGGGCTGTCAAAGGAAGCATGATAGGCGATTTCTCCACTGGTCAGCTGAATGGCCTTTTTAAGTAGTTTTTTTTCAATGTCAGGAAAGGCGGAATTTGGATCCGCAGCGAAATAAACCATCAAGTTCTTTGGCACATAGCCTTCCATGTTGGTTCGGTTAACAACTACGGATCCGATAATCGAGCTGTTGTCTTCCGCCAATAAGACAAACCCTCCCTGATATTTGTATGGACTTAATGCATAATCCACAGACCTGAATATATTTTCAAGTTCATCTTCTGATGCGATCTGATATTTGAATAGAAAATTTACAATACGGTTCACCGTCAAAGTAGTGGTATTGCTGAAGCCCGTTATTGCATAAATATCCATGGGTATAAAAAACCCATATTAATTCCATTATGACAATACACTTTTCGTTATGGCAAACTCATGTAATAAAAGTTTAAAAAATAAATAAATCCGGATTTATTCCTCAGCCTGCCTGATGTTGAGCACACAGGTTGATAGAACCGGGATCAATTGATCATAAACCTGGTGCAAGATGCCTGAATTAAGATGTTAATTTTGCTGTAAAATACTCCCTGTTCATTCGGGCAATTACAGAAAGATCTATTCCTTTAGGACATTCTGCCGAGCAGGCCCCGGTATTGGTACAGGCCCCAAATCCTTCTATATCCATCTGGGCCACCATTTTCTGGGCTCTTTCTTTTCTTTCAATATCGCCTTGTGGCAATAGAGCCAATTGGGATACTTTGGCAGCGGTAAACAACATGGCCGATGCATTTTTGCAGACGGCTACGCAAGCGCCACATCCGATACAGGAAGCAGCATCCATTGCCATCTCGGCATTTGGTTTTGGAATAGGAAGTGCATTAGCATCAATAGCTGCTCCGGTATTAACGGAAATAAATCCTCCTGCCTGGACGATCCTGTCAAAAGCAGTCCGGTCTACAATAAGGTCTTTTATGACCGGAAAGGCATTTGCCCTCCAGGGTTCGATGGTGATCTTTGCACCATCTTTGAATACCCTCATATGCAACTGACATACGGTGATCTCTTCATCCGGGCCATGAGGCCTTCCATTTATGAAAAGGCTGCACATTCCGCAAATTCCTTCACGGCAGTCGTGGTCAAAATGAACAGGGTCCTCACCCTTTTCTGATAGTTGGTCATTCAATATATCAAGCATTTCCAGGAATGAAGATCCAGGGGATATATTCTCTGCTTTATAAATTTTAAAAGCACCTTTCGTATCGGCGTTCGGCTGACGCCAGATCTTTAAGGTATATGTTCTTCCTTTTTCCATTATTTATAGCTTCTTTGAGTCAGTTTAACATTTTCAAAAACAAGTTCCTCCTTATGTAACTTGGACTTCTGGACATCCCCTGAATATTCCCATACGGAAACATAGGTGAAGTTTTTGTCATCGCGTTTCGCTTCTCCCTCAGGGGTTTTGCTTTCCTCCCTGAAGTGTCCGCCACAGGATTCTTTCCTGTCCAAAGCATCATCGACCATTAGTTCCGCCAATTCCATAAAATCAGCTACTCTAAGGGCTTTCTCCAGGGTCATATTCAATTCTTCATTAACGCCCAGTACCTTTACATCTTTCCAGTACGCTTTTCTAAGCTTCTGGATCTCTTCCTTTGCCTCTTTTAATTCTCTGGCATTCCTGGACATCCCACATTTTTCCCACATAATAAGACCCAGTTCCTTGTGAAACTGATCGACAGTTTTCGATCCATTGATGTTCAGCAGCTTTTCTATCCTTTCTTTCACTTCTTTTTCTGCTTTCTGAAATTCCGGATGATCTGTCGGAACCTCGTCGTATGGCATATCTGAAAGGTAGTCTCCTATTGTATACGGCATTACGAAATAACCATCTGCCAGGCCCTGCATCAAGGCGCTGGCGCCAAGCCTGTTGGCTCCATGATCAGAGAAATTGCATTCTCCGGTAGCGTAGAGGCCTGGAATGGTTGTCATAAGATTATAATCTACCCACAAGCCACCCATGGTATAGTGGATCGCAGGGTAGATCATCATAGGCGTTTCATAAGGATTGTCATCCACGATCTTTTCATACATCTGGAAAAGGTTCCCGTATTTAGCCTTGATCACATCAATTCCATCCCTTTCTATGGCGTCCCGGAAGTCAAGAAATACAGCAAGCCCGGTTTCTCCCACACCACGGCCTTCGTCGCAGACATTTTTTGCATTCCGCGAAGCCACATCTCTTGGTACTAGGTTACCAAAGGAGGGATATATCCGTTCCAGGTAATAATCCCTGTCCTCTTCCGGAATTTCTGTGGGCTTCATCCCGCCGGCTCTCAATTTTTCAGCGATTTCTTTGGTTCTGGGTACCCAAACCCGACCATCATTTCTCAATGATTCGGACATCAGGGTAAGTTTAGATTGTTGATCACCATGAACCGGAATACAAGTAGGATGAATCTGTGTAAAGCTAGGATTTCCAAAAAAGGCTCCTTTCTTATGTGCCCGCCAGACTGCGGATCCATTACATCCCATGGCCATTGTGGATAGGAAAAACACATTCCCATAACCACCGGTAGCCAGCACGACCACGTGGGCACTGTGCGATTCTACCTTTCCGGTGATCATATTTCTTGTAATAATGCCCCGCGCTTTACCATCCACCAGAACAACATCCAGCATTTCGGTTCTGGGGAAAAGCTTTACCTTCCCAGTAGCAACCTGGCGGCTGAGAGCAGAATACGCTCCCAGCAATAATTGCTGACCGGTTTGTCCCCTTGCATAAAAGGTCCTTGAAACCTGAGCACCACCAAAAGACCGGTTATCCAATAATCCTCCATATTCCCTGGCGAAAGGAACGCCTTGGGCTACGCACTGGTCGATAATATTATTGCTCACCTCCGCCAGTCTGTAGACATTGGCTTCCCTTGAACGGTAATCACCACCTTTAATCGTGTCATAAAATAACCTGAAAACACTATCCCCGTCGTTGGTGTAGTTTTTAGCCGCATTGATACCTCCCTGAGCAGCGATGGAATGAGCTCTCCTGGCACTGTCCTGATAAAAGAAGGCCTTCACATTATAGCCCAGTTCTCCAAAGGATGCTGCAGCAGAAGCACCGGCCAGGCCGGTACCCACAACTATGATATCATATTTCCTTTTATTTGCAGGATTAACAAGTTTTAAATTGAATTTATGTTGGGTCCACTTCTCAGCTAAAGGACCATCTGGAATTTTTGAATCAAGAGACATAATTATCTATTCAATTTTTATTTCATAAAAAAGTATACATAAACCGGCATGGTGGCAAATCCCAGTGGAACCAGGACCGCGTACAAGATGCCAAGAAACTTTATAACAGGTGTATACCGTTCATGGTTAAGGCCCAGTGTCTGAAATGCACTTTGGAATCCGTGCCATAAATGGAATGCAAGAGCTACAAGCCCGATCAGATAGGCTGCGAGAACATAAGTGTATTGGAATTGTATAAGTACCAGCTTATAAATATCCCTGTTGCCATTGGCATCGATCTCGAATTCGTATCCTCCGCCAAACTTGTACTGCCACCAGAAGTCCTTCAGATGCATGATCAGGAAGATAAAAATAAGAGAACCGAGCAAAGTCATGCTGCGGGAGGCCCATGTACTGTTCTGGTTGGCGTGTTCAACCGCATACCGAACCGGCCTGGCTTTCCGGTTCAGGAGCCACAGCATCAAAGCATAAAATGCATGCAATAAAATGCTGAAATATAGCAAATACGAAACAGCTTTTATTAATGGAAATGAAGACATAAAAACTGCATAACTATTAAAAGCCAATCCACCATCATCAGAGAAAATCGCCAGATTTCCAATCAGATGTATGATCAGGAATAATATCAAAAAAAGTCCGGTTAATGACATTAATAGCTTTTTACCGATGGAACTACCCAAAGTGTCTGTAATCCAACTCATGTTCAATTAATTTTTAAAATCCGTATAGTAAAAAAACAAGGTATGATGCGTTGTATTAAAAGTATCGATTCAAAAAACTGATTTCCAAAAATAAGAAAATAATTTTCATATTTAAAGAATAATTACTTTGTAACCATAACTTATTGTTAATTTTATTTGTTTGTATATTAGTTGATTAATTTTATCGTTGATATTACATAGGATACAGGAATTTTGATGAGAAGGTTCAGGATAACGTTGGTTTTGGTGGTGCTGTTTTTGATGGCTACTGTGAGGGTATATGCAACTCATATTCGTGCAGGGGAAATTATCGCTGAATTACTGGACTGTCAATCCAACACCTATCGTTTTACACTTATTGGTTATACTGATACCGGTTCAACAGTGTTGTTTGGTGGAGGTGAAATGAAATTTGGTGATGGATCACCCCCTATAGGCTTTACTGCGGGCAGTCCGGATTTTTTCCAGGACCTGGGTGACGAAGTAGCTTTGAATATTTTTTATGCCGAACATACATTCCCCGGTCCAGGTACCTATACAGTTACGTACCGGGAGTTTAATAGAAATGCAAGTGTTGCCAATATGGACAACTCCGTCAACACACCCTTTTATATAGAAACTCAAATTGTAGTAGATCCTTTCTTCGGATGTAATAATACTCCGGTCCTGCTTAATCCTCCTTTAGACAGGGCTTGTGTTGGGAAAGCATTTTACCATAATGGCGGTGGCTGGGACTTTGACGGAGATAGCCTTTCTTATCACATTGTAGTGAATAAGCAGGATGTTGATATGCCCGTGGTTAACTATCGACTTCCCAATGTATATGACATAGAAACGGTTCCGGGTGTTACGAATGAGGCCGGCACAGGACCACCTACCTATACACTTGATCCTGTTTCCGGGGATTTAATATGGGATGCACCAGGAACTGAGGATGAATATAATATAGCTTTTATCGTAAAAGAATGGCGATATTTTCCTGACCTGAATGAATGGTTTCAAATGGGCTATGTTACCAGGGACATGCAGATAATTGTGCAGGACTGCGACAATGAAAGGCCCGAACTTACCATACCTGAAGACACCTGTGTAGAGGCAGGTACCTTACTACAGGAAATAATACGGGCTGATGATCCGGATAACGACCGGATAACCATATCATCCTTTGGTGGGCCCTATGAATTGCCTTCTTCCCCCGCTACCTATACCCCACAGCCTGACGATCCGGTAAATCCTCAGGCACCACCAGCATTTATAGATTTCGCATGGCAAACAAATTGTTCACATGTCCGGTCCCTTCCGTACCAGATCACTTTCAAAGCAAGAGATTTTCCAGACAGGCTTGATGGGCCATCTCTGGTTGATTTTGCGACCTGGGAAGTTACTGTAGTGGGCCCGGCTCCTGAAGGACTTACCGCTGCTGGCTTGACCGGGCGGCGAGTAGCCCTCGACTGGAATCAGTATGCATGTGAGCCATATGCTGGCACCATGCAGATCTGGAGAAGGGTAGACAGTTTTGAATTTGATCCTGATAATTGCGAAGTAGGTATGCCGGAGTACGCTGGATATACCTTAATTGCCACTGTCCCTATTGATCAAATTGATTACATTGATACAAACAATGGAGCAAGGTTAGATTATGGGGCAACATACTGTTACCGTTTGGTGGCAGAATATAGGCTGCCAGCAGGTGGGTTAAGCTATGCTTCAGATGAAGTATGTGTAACAATTGAAGAGGATCAGGAACGTTTTGGCCCGGTGATTACCAAGGTCAGCGTACTTGAAACAGATACCGAGACCGGAGAAATCGATCTCCAATGGACCAGCCCGTTTGATGCAGATCAAGTGGCCTTTCCGCCACCATACACTTATGAACTATTTAGATTCGATGGTCAGAACGGTGGCGGCACACCGGTCGGCCCGTTTACTTTAACTGATACTACCTATATCGATACCGGGCTGAATACTGATCTTTCATCATATAGCTACCATGTTGTAGCATATGATAATGGAGGAAATGTGGTGGATACTTCAGCTTTGGCATCTTCGGTATGGCTAAGCACCGATCCCAGGGTAAACAGTATTGAATTGATATGGGAAACAAATGTGCCGTGGTCAAATAATACCCAGAGCTTCCCTTACCATTACATTTACAGGGATAATATTAATCCATCCGATGAAGGTGAAATTGCACTCATAGATAGTGTAAATGTCAACCAGTATGGATTTCATTATGTTGACTCAGGACAGGTTAATGGAGTAAGACTTGATGAGAATACCTTTTATTGTTATTATGTGACTACACAGGGATCCTACGGTAATCCCCAGGTTATTGAACCCCTCATAAACGATTCTCAAATAATTTGCAACCAGCCCAATGATACGATTCCACCTTGTGTGATCATTGATATCGGGGATACGATCGTAAGTGATACCACCTGTTTGAAGTTTATTGAGGATAAACCATGTAATTTCGACGATTTCTATCATGAAATTGAATGGACCACCACTCCTGTTGGGGACGATAATGATTGTTTAAGAGATATCGTTTACTATGAAGTATGGTTTTCTGAAACCTGCTTTGAGGAGGATTATAATATCGTCGGGATGCCTTCGGATGAATATTTCAAACATGAAGGATTAAGCTCATTCAAAGGATGTTATAAAGTCAGGGCTGTAGACAGATCGGGGAATCCAGGAGAGTTTAGTAAGGTGAAGCAGTATGAAAACTGTCCATATTACGAATTGCCTAATGTATTTACCCCGAATAATGATGGCAGGAATGATACATTCCAGCCTTATCAGTTCCCATTTATCAAGTGTCCCAGATTTGTAAATTCACTTACTTTTACCGTATTCAACCGTTGGGGTAAAGAAGTGTACTCAGAAACCAGTGGGGGTGAGAATTCAATATATATCAACTGGGGAGGAATCACAAATGAAGGTGCGATACTTGAAAACGGAGTATATTATTACAAAGTTGACATTCAATATGATATGAATGATCCTGAGCTCAGATCCCAAACTCTGAAAGGCTGGGTGCAGATATTCAGGTAATAGAATATGAGTGACCAGGCTGTACTTGTGAGCGTTGTCGTATTTTCAGGCATTGTTGTCATGGGACTTGGGATATATATTCATAAAGCCAAAGCCTATCATCTTATCGCCACCTACAATACCCTTTCAGATAAAGAAAAAGAGAAATTCGACATAAAAAAGTATGCCTTGACTTTTAGAAATTGCTTTTTGATGATGGGTGTTCTTATGATAGCTGCCTACCCGGTTCTAAGGCTTATGCACCTGGATAAGTATCTTTCGATCGTAGCCATATCAATAATCATCCTTGGTGTGCTTTATTTGAATTATGTGGGACAGGTCTACAGGAAGAAAGGTAATTAAAACCGGATCTTCAAAATATCTTTGAATTATATAAAGTAAATTAGCCTAAATGAAGATATAGACCAAAGTTCTGGGAATTGTCCAATTTTTATACAAAATACTGACCTGAACAGGATTGTCTTATCATTAATAAAATAAAATTGACTGTTTTAATGTTATAATATATAGTTTTGTCATTCCATTAAAATTGAACAGCATGAGAGCATACATTTTTCCTGGCCAAGGCGCACAGTTTCCAGGTATGGGGAAAGATTTATATGAGAGATCCGAGAAAGCCAAAGTATTATTTGAATCCGCAAATAAAGTGCTTGGTTTCCGGATAACAGATATTATGTTTGAGGGTACGGCTGAAGAACTTAAGCAGACCAAAGTTACACAGCCTGCTATATTTCTTCACTCAGTAATTTCAGCATTGATAGCTGATGAATTTAAGCCTGATATGGTAGCAGGACATTCCCTGGGGGAGTTTTCAGCATTGGTATCAAATAAAGTTCTGAGCTTTGAAGACGGATTAAGACTTGTCTCGAAGAGAGCAGAAGCTATGCAGAAAGCTTGTGAAATCAATCCATCCACGATGGCCGCCATTTTGGGCATGGAAGATGAAAAAGTAATTGCTATATGTGAAGCCATTGACGAGGTGGTTGTACCTGCCAATTATAATAGCCCTGGACAGTTGGTTATTTCCGGATCAAATGAAGGGATAACCATTGCATGTGAGAAATTGAAAGATTCAGGGGCGAAAAGGGCTCTACCGTTACAGGTTGGAGGCGCTTTTCATTCACCTTTAATGGAACCCGCAAGGGCAGAGTTGGAGCAGGCTATCCTTGACACAGAATTTCATGAGCCGATCTGTCCTATTTACCAGAATTATACTTCCAGGCCACATGTCGATGTGGAAGAGATCAAAAAGAACCTGAATCATCAGCTTACCGCACCCGTAAAATGGAGACAATCAGTCGTGAATATGGTAGCCGATGGGGCCACTGAATTTATAGAATGCGGACCAGGTAAAGTGTTGCAGGGACTCGTTAAGAAGATCAGTCCGGAAGCCCAGGTGGGAAGCATAGAATAAGGGGGGTTAAATCCTTCGAACCTCTAAGGTGTCAGAGGTAGTACGCAGTAGATCTGCATTGGAAACCTTCAAAACAGGATGTATCTGATTCGGGATCAACTCACATAATGGGATAAGTACAAATCTTCTATCCGGAATACCCGGATGTGGGATCGTCAGATTCTTTTCATTAATGACCTGGTCATCAAAATACAGGATATCTATGTCAATGATCCTTTCTGCCCATTTTTCTTTACGGACCCTGCCCATAGATTTTTCAATTGCCAGCACTTTTTTTAAGGTATCGAAAGCATCAATTTTAGTTTCAATTTCTACAACCTGATTATAAAAGGGAGGCTGATCTTTAAGGCCCCAGGGTTCAGTAACATATATTGATGATGTCCGTGTCACTTCACCGATATCTGTATTTATTTTTTCCAGCGCTATCTGAATTCTGCTTATTGGGTCTCCGATGTTACTTCCTAAAATTAAATATTTTCCTTTCATCCTTAAAAAACAGCAGCCATATAAATTGTTTTTATGTTGTTGGAGTAAAGTAATATAATTACAGTTGAAAACAATAATAAAAGTATAAGTACATGAAATTCTTACGCAATTTACTAGCTGTTCTGGTTGGATTATTCATCTATAGTTTCGTCATACTCTTCATTTTTGTGGGCATATTATCTATTTCCTCAGCCGAAACCACCGTATCCGTACCAGAGAACTCAATACTACGTCTGAGGCTGAGCGGACAAATTGTTGAACGCGAACTGGAGGATCCATTTGCCTCGCTGGGTTTCCCGGGTTCTGGAGCCAGGGAAATGGGCCTGAAAGAGTTAAAAGAAGCTATCAGGCATGCAAAATCTGACGATAAGATTCAGGGGATTTTCCTGGAGCCAAGGTTTTTCATGGCGGGAATGGCCACTATGGAAGAATTACGAAAAGAGCTGGATGCTTTTAAATCCTCCGGGAAATTCATCGTATCTTATGCTGAATATTATACGGAGGCATCATATTATCTCGCTTCCGTATCTGATGAAATGTATATCACGCCTGGATATGGCATGCTGGAATTTAATGGTGTATCAGCTGAATATATGTTCTTTACCGGGTTATTTGAAAAGCTTGGAATTGAACCCCAGATATTCAGGGTTGGAGAATACAAGTCCGCAGTAGAACCCTTTATGCGGAAAGACCTGAGCGAGGAAAACAAAGAACAGATCTCCGCATTTGTAAATTCAATATATGACCATATGCTGGGTGAGATTGCTGAATCAAGAAATATGGAGACTGAGGAAGTCAGAAAGATCTCGTATTCCATGCTTGCAAGAACCACTGGAGATGCGGTTGACCTGGGGCTGATTGATGGAGAGAAATATTACAATGAGTTTATCGACCTTTTGAAAGATAAGCTGGACGTGGAGGAAGATGATGATGTCAATATGGTCTCCTATCGAAAATATAATAAGTCCTATGGCGATCCGAAATATTCAAAGGAAAGAATTGCAGTGATAGTTGGAGAAGGCAGCATATTCTCAGGACGAGGAGAAAACCGGATTATTGGCTCAGACAGTTATACACAATTAATTCGAAGTGCCCGGGAAAATGACCGTGTGAAGGCCGTTGTTATAAGGATCAATTCCGGTGGTGGCAGTCCCCTGGCATCTGATGTGATCTGGAAAGAGATCAAGCTTACTGCAGAGAAAAAGCCGGTTATTGCGTCCATTGCAGATGTTGCTGCATCAGGGGGCTATTATATAGTGATGGCTTGTGATAAGATCTATGCACAACCTACTTCCATAACAGGATCTATAGGCATATTTGGTGTATTATTCAATGCAGAAGAACTTCTTGAAAATAAACTGGGTATAACTTTCGATAACTACAGCACCGGGGAGTATTCGGATATGTATACAATAACCCGCCCATTAACAGCTTTTGAAAAGGAGATCATTCAGCAGGATATTGAAAGAGGGTATGAAATATTCACCACCAAAGCGGCTGCTGACAGGGATATGACCATAGATGAATTACTTAAAATTGCTTCCGGCAGGGTTTATTCAGGATATGAAGCACTTGATAATGGCTTGATCGATGAATTCGGCACCTTGGAAGATGCCATTGAAGAAGCTGCTGAAATGGCCGAATTGGAAGAATACAGGGTCAGCTATTACCCAAGACAGAAGACCTTTTTCGAGCAAATCATGGAAGACCTGGGCACAGACATCCAGACCCGCTATCTAAAGCTGAAACTTGGGGAATATTATCCTTATTTTCAACAGGTGCAGGAGTTAAATGCACTTAGGGGACTGCAGGCCAGAATGCCCTTCGATATTCAGATCCATTGATCGCTATTTGTTCAGGTTGACGAAAGAAAAAGAAAAACTTAAAGGTCGCATTTCGCGACCTTTAATAGTGGATAATATTCCAAATATCCACAATATGAATTTGCTATAGAATCGCCTATCAGAACCTGAATCCCATACTCAAAATAATTTGCGGATTTCTGACATCGGTATCAAAGCTTACATCGGTCCCGGGTATCGAGACACTCTTCCCAAGGGCACTTAAATTTCCTTCATACTTCAGGTCAACGGAAATCGTGGTAATGTCAAAACCGATACCGGCTTGATATCCAATGGTTCCCTTTGTGAAATCCTGCTTAAATACATCTTTTGTATTCTTCCAGACGGATTTCTCTGACAAAAGATAGGAAAATGAAGGCCCAGCATATACCCTGAAAGACTTGCCAAAGGTCCATCCGGCAAGTATAGGGATATCTAGCTTATTGAGCTTAATTTCATTGATTCCAGGGAAATCGATACCATCATTCGAGATCTTTATTTTTCCGCCTGTCGAAGAATACAATAATTCCGGTTGTATATAGAACCTGGATATTTGAATTCTGGAATATAATCCCAGATGCCAACCTAATACAGCTTCACCTGATTTGTAAAAAACACTTTCCTGTCCGTCACTACCGGAAAACATAGCGTCAACTTTTAAGTGCGAGGAACTGATTCCTGCTTTGGCTCCTACCTGAAAGAATTGAGCATTGGCCTGGTTTATTGATACCACGACCAATAAAATAATTATTAATCGTTTCATATTTTTAAAATTTAAGGTTACTGAATGCATAACTCATTTGTATGCACTGCTTACTAATTATTAAATTATACACCTGTGTTCGCGATATGCAAGCACTTTCAGTAAGGCACACTAATCCTGATCATCTTTTATCGCGAATTTAGATGAGGAAGATCTGCGATCGTCTTTAACCTGATTTTAAGGTGATCAAAATCCCAGCCGGTACATGATCCCAGCCCGTATCCATCTGCCGGGCATTGGTGTCATAACCTCATAATACTGGGTGTTGGTAAGATTTGTGGCTTCAATATAGATATATGGTCCTTTTGCTTTCTCCCAGTATAACCTTGCATCAAAAACCCAATAACTGTTTTGCCCCTCCCGATCATTCATCCTGGTTTTAAAATCAAGATATATATTGGAAACTATCCTGGAGTTAATACCAAAAATGAATTGATGCCGAAGGTTTTCAAGGATATACCTGGATATCTCAGCAGAACTTGTAAGATCTGAGTGTATGAAATTATAACTCAGAAATACACTTTTCAAAAACATCTTCTTGTCCACTAATCTTTCCATATTAAGTTGAGAAGCAATTTCGATGCCATTCCTCTTAATATTGGAAATATTAGATGCTTTCCACAGGTAGGTAGAGTCAGTAACCGGTATACCCACCCAGTCGATGAGATCGTGGGCATCCTGATAAAACCAGTTAAATTCTACGCTCAGTGGCTGTTTCATATATCTTCCGCCTATTTCAAAAGTAATGGCCTGTTCAGGCTTTAGATCAGGATTGCCTTCTTCCACAGGGCTCTGGTAATACATATCATAAAAAGTAGGTATTCTGTAGGATTTACCAAGATTCGTGTAAAATCTTAAATCAGGTCTGGCCAGGAAGCCTATATCGATACCCGGGAAGGCATTCCATCCAAAATCTGAGTAATGGCTGACAAATACGCCTGGTGTGACGTCAAGTTTACCATATTTAAACTGATGCTCAAGAAACACCCCAAAGCTGTTTCTGTAAAAGCCATCCAGGTTGCTTTTTGAGGGATTCCCGCCCCTTACCCAGTCACCATGAATGGTCTCTCTCCTGAACTCAAGTCCCATACCAGTCTGTCCAAGCTTATTTCTCCAGTTACTATTGATTTCGATAGCCCCAACATTTGTAGTATGGTCATTTTCATATATTTCCGGATTATCCCTTACGAAAAAATAGTTGTCATTATTACGCCTCCAGTAAACACGTGGCTTGATGGTAAAATTTCCAATGTTTTTTAAATACCCCAGGCTTAATATGGACGTCTGTACCTCTTCATACTGTTCACTGTAATTGGGATTTGCATAAAATCCATTTGCCCCGAATTTACGGCCTGTCCAGCCACCGAGTATTTCCAATTTCCCACCCGATATGTCTGTTTCAGCCTGGTAAAATACATTATTGATCTTAAAATCAGTATTATGCCTGTATCCGTCGGAAGCATCGTGAGAGAAACTTATATACTGCTTATAGTTTTTTGAAGGAAGAGCAAGATCCAGGGTACCCCCGAATAATTTATGTTGCCCGCCATACAATCTAATTCCTGCAAAACGGGTATCAGGAACTTCGGTAATGAAATTCACTGCGCCTGAAAAGGCATTTTGTCCATATATCCTTGCTCCTGGACCTTTTAAAACTTCTACTCTGGTCAGATTGCTAAAGTTTAATGGAATATTAAGACTATGATGTCCCGTTTGCGGGTCGGTAAGCTTAAGACCATTGAGCAGAATCAGGGTTTGTTCGAAGGTGCCGCCTCTGATACCAATATCAGCCTGTACCCCTACAGGCCCTCTTTGTCTGATATCCACTCCGGGGATATAGCTTAAAATCTCCGGTATGCTCTGAACAGGGAGGTCCTTTATCTCCAGATCGGTTACCACACCAATATTCCTTGAGGTTTCCCTGAAAGGAATATTTATCCGGTTACCCTGAATAATTATATTTTCAAGCTCGATGGTCCTGGTGGAATCAATCTGAGCAAAAATGGGAGTAGATACTCCTAATAAGAAAAATATAATCAGTAATCGGCTCATCCGAAAAAGGTTCCTTTCAATAGATCTGATAGTATTCAAGTATAGATATTCGGCAAAACTAATGATTCCTTACTTATTTGTAGAATAACACAACAATATATCTGAGTGTATCGCTGCTGCGACAGAAAATAATATGGTCAGCAATCAGCCAGGTTAACAGGGATATTGATAGCCAGACCACCATCTGAGGTTTCTTTGTATTTTGAATTCATGTCCTGAGCGGTATCCCACATGGTTTTAATTACACTGTCCAGTGAAACCTTTGCTGTTTCAGGATCCCCCTCCAGCGCCAGGTATGCGGCCGTAATCGCTTTAATGGAACCCATGGAGTTTCTTTCAATACATGGAACCTGAACCAGACCGCCTACCGGATCACAGGTAAGACCCAGATGATGTTCCATCGCAATTTCAGCAGCCATGATCACATTCTCAGGTTTACCTCCAAGAACCTCAGTTAAGGCCGCGGCTGCCATGGCGGAAGAAACTCCTATTTCAGCCTGGCATCCACCCATAGCTGCCGATATGGTACTGCCTTTTTTGAATATCGAACCCATTTCACCAGCTACCAGGAGAAACTTCGGGATATTTTCCTCGCTTGCACCCTCAACAAAGCACAAATAGTACATCAATACAGCTGGAATCACTCCAGCCGCACCGTTGGTAGGTGCCGTAACGACTCTACCGAACGAGGCGTTTTCCTCATTGACGGAAATAGCAAAACAGCTTACCCATTTAAGGATCTCACTGAAAGTGAATTTTTTTGATTTGATCAGATGTGACCATTCACTAATATTTGTTGATTCATCATCTGGAATCATATTCTTATTCATTGCATGGGCCCTTCGCTGAACATTCAGGCCACCTGGCAACGTCCCTTGTGTATGACATCCTTTGAACATGCAGTCAGCCATAACTTCCCAGATCCTGTTTAATTCATTCTTTAATTCCTTTTCGGTTCTTAATGACAGCTCATTCTCAGTTACTACTTGAGTTATTGATTTTTTTGTTGAATGTACCCATTTGATAAGGTCCTCCGCGGAATCAATAGGAAATGGGAAGTGATAGGCATATTGTTTGGATAAATTCAATTCATCACAAACGATAAATCCTCCACCAATTGAGTAAAAAGTATAAAAAAAGCTTCGTCCATCATTTGTGCCGGCTTTAAAAGAAATGCCATTTGGATGAAAGGGAAGGCACTTGTTGGAATGAAAAACAATGTCATTTTCTACAACAAATTTTAGATCAGAAAACCCACCCAGTTTAAGGATGTTATCGGAGTTCACTTTATGAACGACCTCAGGAATTAATTCGAGATCAATTGTCTCCGGATCGTAACCGCAAAGGGCAAGAATGATGGCCATATCGGTTCCGTGTCCTTTACCCGTTTTAGCTAGTGATCCATAAAGATTAACCTGAATGCTTACTACATTTGATAATACACCCTTATTCTTTAATTCTGACACAAAAGTTAGTCCGGCTTTCCAGGGCCCCATGGTATGTGAGCTCGAGGGGCCGATCCCAATTTTAAAGATATCGAGGACGCTGATCCTTTCTGATCCGGATTTCATCAGTTCTCTTTTATTTTTTCAGTCAGTGTATGCTCTTTGATCCAATTACACATGAATTTCATTACATCATCTTTGTTTTTCTCATTATGTATCTCATGTCGGAGGCCATCCCAAATCTTCATGGTAGCCAATGATCCTGCCTCTTTCGTGAATCTCTCCGATGCCTTGTGTGAGGTTATTCTGTCATCAGATCCATGCATGATCAATGTTGGATAATTCAGCATTCTGGCATTTTCAAGTGCCCAGGTCCCCTGGGTGATGGTCTTGTTGTACACTCTAACAGATATTTTGTCATGAACTAGTGGATCTTCAAGATACGCTTTGCCAATCAAGGGATCATGTGACAATTCCATCGGATCCAATTCATTGGACAAAGTAAGTGAAGGCCACACACCATTAAGTATTTTAGCTGATCTGGTCTTCCAGGCAGGCGGATTAAATGCCAGTTCAAAAAAAGGTGCGGAGATGATCGAACCGGATATCTCCTTAGATTGGTGTTGCAGAATATAGTTGGCAACGATGTTTCCTCCAAGACTGTGCCCATACAGGAATAGGGGAGTATCATTATATTCCAGGCGAGCTGCGATTAATAGGTTTTCTATATTCGATAATAAAAGGTCATACGATCGGACATGACCGCGCTTTCCCGGTGATTTTCCATGCCCCTGATAATCCATCCCAGTAACCGCAATCCCGTTTTTATTTAAGAATTCTGAAAATTGTTCATAACGGCCAAGATGATCACCCAGGCCATGGACAATAGCAACCACGGCAATCGGGTCAGAATCTGTTGCCCAATTGCATGCGTGTAGTTTTCTCCCGTCAGCATCGATGAGTTTAAATGATTCTATTGCCATGGCAGGATATGTTTTGATTTACGTTGAAATTTATTAAATATTCGAAATTTAAAAAATAAATGAATTGTAAACCTGATCACCCAATCTATTTTTTATTTTTACAAATGATAACGATTTTTGATTCACTATTGATTAAAGAATCTTGAAAAAAGTTTTAATTATAATTTTTATTATTGCGGTCGCTTCAGGCATATTTTATTACCTGAAATTCTATTATGAACGTGATAAAGTAGACTTGTGGGACATGGTCCCAAAAAACGCCCTTGCTGTTTACGAAACTGAGCAACCCATTAAGATCTGGAATAGCTTGCTGGAATTGCCTGTATGGAAGAATTTATCAAGCATACCAGTCATAAATGATGTAAACGAGGATCTTGTACTTCTGGACAGCATTACTGGCTCCTCTGGCAGCCTGGAAAAATTATTTCGCGACCGGCCGATACTTGTTTCTCTGCATAAGATCTCTAATACTGATTTTGGATTGACTTTTTATTTCACCTTAAATTCCGTCGAGAAAAAAAAGATATTAAGCTCGATATTAGAGCATTTTAAAAACTTGCAGAATTATAAATTCGATATTAGAAAGTATGAAGACTTCAGTATAAATGAACTTTCAAATGATGAAGGTGAAATTGAATTTACTTTTATCGAATATAAAGGACATTTCGCAGGAAGTTTTACTTCCTTCCTGATCGACGATGTGATAAGGAACATCTCCAATGGTTTTCAGGCTAATTTTAAATCGATTTCTACAGAGATTTTTAATACCCAACCTATAGAAATGGACGAAGGTAATCTTTACCTGAACCTAGCTAAAACTCCGGATCTGCTTAGAAATTTTTCAATTGAAGATAAACGGAAGGATTATGATGACTATCTAAAGTGGTTCACTGGAGCAACGTATTACGACATAGCTTTTGAAAACCACCGGATATTTTTTAATGGTTCAACCAAGATTCCTGAGAACAGCAATGAATACTTCCTGTCAACCTTTTACAATCAATCCCCTCAAAACGTTGAAGCCATATATTATCTGCCAAACAGGACGGCAACATATGTTTCATATACCTATGAAGATTTTACAAATTGGAGAAAATCTGTAGATGTGTTTTGGGAGAAGAATTTCCCACAGGCGCTTGATATGAAAATTGAATTGCTGAAGAAGTATGATATTTATGAGAAGGATTTATATGGATGGATAGGAAATGAGATTGGTCTTGCAACACTTCAGAGCATTGATCTTGACCATCCGGATAAACTCCTGATTATCAGATCAAAAGACTATTCAGAAAGCGTGAAAACGCTGGATGATCTTATTATGGTAGCTAACGATCTTAATTCCGACACCCTGCTTTATGAAGACTATTCAGGTAAGAGGATTAAAAAAATAGCTATTGAAGAGTTTCCTGCCTCATTACTTGGAGAAGAGTTCAGTGGATTTGAAAGCAGTTATTTTACCGACCTGGGGTCTTATATCGTAATAGGTAATTCGTTTGAGGTTATCAAACATCTTTTGAGTGAAATTGAGGAAGAAAATACATGGGGTAAATCCTTGAAGTTCAATCAGTACTTTGAAAATGTTCAAAAAAGGGCAAATGTGAATTATTTTATAAATTTCAGTAATTCATGGAATGCCTTTTTTACTTCTTTGAATGAAGAGTGGAAACCTTTCTTTAAAAACTTTGACAGGCAATTCAAACATTTCGAACTCCTGTCATTTCAATTCAGTAACATCAATAATAATTTCTATACATCTGCAGCCGTGCAACACAGGACGGAAACGTCGGTTATAACCACGCCATCAGAGTTTTTCAGAGACCAGCTGGTGGTTACAGATTATCCCATTGTTACCAAACCTTATATCTTCCGCAGTCATCTCGACAGAAGTCTCGAGGTGATGTTCCAGGATTCAGGAGGTAATCTTTACTTTATATCAAACAATGGGCAGGTATTATGGAAGAAGCAGGTCCGGGCGCAGATCAAATCGGATATATTCCAGGTTGATTATTTCAAAAATGGAAAGCTGCAATACCTTTTTGCAACTGACTCCAGCATATACATATATGACAGGCTTGGAAATTTACTGAATGATTTTCCTGTGAAATTGGAACACCCTATTGATCTGGACTATCTGAACAGTATCGATTATGATAATAGCAGGAGCTACAGGTTTTTATTCTGCGATACTTCAGGAGATATTTATCTAACAGATAAAGCTGGCAAGGAACTTGAAGGATGGACCCCCAATCAATCAGGGGGTGAAAATTTAGTGCCTCCTTTCCATGTTAGGATTGGCGGCCGCGATTGCATGATCTCTATACGGGAAGATGGAATGATAAATATGTATACCAGAAGATCGGCAATGTATGACAAATTCCCCGTAAATCTGGACTCAAAACTCTCAAAATCTATCTTCCTGCAACGTGGAGCTGATTTTAACAGATCCAGGGTCCATCTTATAAATGATATAGGAGAGGTCATTAAGGTTAATTTAAATGGGGACCTGGTTGAAAAGTTACAACTGTTCAAGCCTGATCCGGAAAGCCATTTCAAGATCGTTCCGGATGCATTGAATAATACATATGTGATCAGTCGCATGGATTTTAATAATGTAAGTATCCTTGATCAAAAAGGTGAAACAATATTTGAAAGGGAGCTTCTCTACACTGATGACCTTGAAGTACAGTTCTACAATTTCAGTGCCGGGAACGAAGTCTATGTATTTGTTGATGCCCAACAAGGATTTACCTATCTGTATGATGGAAGTGGAGAGTTAATAAATATGCAACCCGTTGAAAGTGGATTCAGAATTGGACTGTTATACTCGGAGGCAAACAATAAATATAAAATGTATAGTTGTTATGGCAACCAGTTTTCGATCTTGTCATTCTATAAAAAATAATTAAATATCTTCCATTATATATTTTGTCATGAAAAAACACTGGATTATACCTGTCATCATTGTACTTTTTGCCCCTGCCATTTTAGCTGTAGAAAATGATACAACCCGGGCGATCTCTTTGGCCAATCCCTACCAGACCATTTACACACATCTGAATAACCTCCAGGACCATAATTTTCATCCTGATCTGGCTGCAAAGGCTTTTGAACAAGCGGGTGTAAGCCAATACGAAGCCAAAGATGCAGCCATTAAACTTAAGCATGTTCTTGATGGGGAAGGCATCTACATTGAAATGGATGAGATTCCTAAAAACCCAGATTTCCTTGATTCTGCTACCAACAGGTATAGATATGTGCTTACAAGCAATCACCCTGAGATATTCCTGGTTAAGAAAGGGAATAAATGGGTGTATTCAAAAACCTCCATTGTACATATCGATCAGGTGTTCAGTAAGGTATTCCCATTTGGTACTGATAAACTTCTCGATATTCTGCCGAAATTGGGTAGTTCAAAATATTTGGGGCTGTATATATGGCAGATAATAGGAATATTAATACTTGTACTTCTGTCCTTCGTCGTTCATAAGATCTTTACTCTGGTCATAGAGAAAATAATTATAGAATTGCTGGTAAAATACGGATACCGGAAATTGGCAGCAAATCTTATCAAACCTATTGCCGCACCAATCAGCTATCTGATCATATTCCCTATTTTAATGGTACTGGTTCCCGTTTTACAATTACCGGTATCATTTTCAAGATACTTAATAATTGCCTTGAGGGCTTTATGGCCAGTATTTTTAACCATTGTAGCATACAGGTTGGTGGACATTTTTGGCATTTATATGATGAAGGTGGCTGAAAAAACGGAAAGCACACTTGACGATCAACTGGTTCCCCTTCTAAGAAAGGTACTGAAGACCTTTGTAATTATAATAGGCACCTTATTTGTACTAATAAATCTGAATATCTCCATCATTCCTTTTATTACCGGCATCTCCATAGGAGGCCTGGCTTTAGCCCTTGCAGCACAGGATACAATTAAAAACTTTTTTGGATCTTTAATGATATTCATTGATAAACCATTCCAAATTGGAAACTGGATTACAAGTGGTGAAATTGATGGTGAAGTTGAAGAAGTCGGATTACGCTCAACGCGCGTAAGGACTTTCAGAAATTCCCTGATATATGTACCAAATGGTATTTTGGCTGACCGAACCATAGACAATCATGGACTCAGGGTTTACAGGAGATATTATGCCACACTGGCAATTACTTATGATACGCCTCCAAGGCTTATTGAGGTTTTTATAGAGGGTCTGAATAAGATCGTAAAAAATCATCCTCATACACGCAAGGATAAGTATCATATTTTTATGAATGATTTCGGGGATTCATCCCTCAATATTATGTTCTATATCTTCTTCGAGGCTCCTAACTGGGCATTGGAGCTTCAATATCGTCATGAAATCATAATTCAGATACTCAAGCTGGCAGAAGACCTGAATGTCAGGTTTGCATTCCCTACACGGACCTTACATATGGAAACATTCCCGGATAAATCAACACTTACTCCTTTATACAGTGATAGTAAGGAGGGAATGCGGAAACAGATGGATCGTTTTTTTGAAGAAGACGAGGAATAAAAATCCTTAGTATGAAATTTGGAACAAAAGTAATTCATGCAGGTGTTAAACCGGATCCGAGTACCGGAGCGATCATGACACCCATTTATCAGACTTCGACCTATGTACAGGATGCCCCTGGAAAACATAAAGGATATGAATATTCGAGATCGCAGAACCCCACTAGAGAAGTCCTGGAAAATAATCTTGCTATTCTGGAGAACGGGAATTACGGTCTCTGCTTTTCATCTGGCATGGCCGCCATCGATGCTGTTTTGAAATTGTTGAGACCAGGCGATGAAGTTATTTGTACACGCGATCTTTATGGTGGCACCTACAGGATCATGACAAGGATTTTTAATGGATTGGGAATTAAATTTCGTTTTGTGAATTTGATTGATTTAGATGGTATTGAAGACCATATCAATCACAAAACAAAATTAATATGGATTGAGACCCCTACAAATCCTTTACTTAATATTATTGACATTAAGAATGTATGTGATATTGCACAGAATTATGGGATCAAAGTGGCTGTGGACAATACTTTCGCTACACCTTGTCTTCAACTTCCCCTGGATCTCGGTGCGGATATTATTGTGCATTCCATTACAAAATACCTTGGCGGGCATTCCGATGTTATTATGGGAGCTATTGTTCTGAAAGATGAAGAGCTGGCAAAGCAATTATATTTTATTCAGAATTCCTGTGGTGCGATTCCTGGCCCACAAGATATATTCCTTGTTTTAAGAGGAATCAAAACACTTGAACTGAGGATGGAACGTCATTGTAACAATGCCAGATCTGTGGCGGAATTACTGAAAAATTCAGAGGTAGTAGACCAGGTGTTCTGGCCTGGCTTGAAAGATCACCCAAATCATAATGTGGCAAGCTCACAAATGAAGGATTATGGAGGGATGTTGTCATTTACATTGAAGGAGGATACGCAAACAAATGCATTTAAAGTTCTGGAAAGCTTTAAACTCGTGTCATTAGCAGAATCACTCGGTGGTGTCGAATCGCTCTGTGGTCACCCGGCCACCATGACACATGCCAGTATTCCCAGTGAGGAAAGACTGCAAATGGGAATCAGCGATTCAATGATTAGATTAAGCATAGGAATTGAAGATCCTGCTGATCTTTTAGAGGATCTTGAAAGGGCATTATCTTTTATTAAATAGATCATATTCTCTGCTTATTCGGGGAATTAACTTTTCTTAACATTTTTTTTGAAGTTTTTTGCAACCTTAATGTCAATATAATCATCTATATGAATAGGAAGCAACCTACTCATCATGAAGCGAGAAATTTATATTTATTCAATTCTTGGGCTTTTAACCTGTTTTCTGATTTTTTATCAATTTAATTTTAATATTGATGAAGGTGAAATGATCGCATCCAACATTAAAAAAATTAATGATATAAATCAGTTGAAAGTTGATGTTAACTGTAATGTTTTTCTTATAGAAGGCGAGGGTGAACATATTCTGGTGGAGGGTCCTGCAAAAAAAATTGGCAGGATTGTAACCTCGACCCGGGATGGCTGCGTCAAAGTTACTGAACACAAAAAAACATTTTTGGCAGGAATATTCAGCTTTCTGCGCATCGAAGAAAATGATATCAATATCTATATCACATTAAAAGATCTGGATAGTTTTAATTTTTCATTTATTGATGAAAGTAAAACTGTGAAATATACTTCAGGAGAGTGTATAGGAATAATTCTTTTAAAAGGACAGAAAATAATAATTGAATCTTTATTAATTAATAGTAGCGTATAAACAAAACATTATGAAAAACAACATTTTTATTTATTTGATCATATTTTTTATGGTACTCTCATTTGAATCTATGGCTCAAAAGGAGAGAAGGCAGGTTGACGGATTTGATGAGGTTTCTATGGGGATATCTGGTGATTTATATCTTAAGCAGGGGAGTACGATCAGTTTGGAATTGGAGGGTGATGATGATGACCTTGAAGATGTAATTACTGAGGTTAGGAACGGAACCTTGGTCATAAAATATAAAAACAGCAAGGGATGGAGTTTTGGAAGGGACCGTGTAACGATATATCTGACCATGCCAGAAATTTCTTCAGTTTCCCTGGGTGGATCTGGTAAGATATTTGGGGAAAATACCATTGAATCAGATGATCTTTATTTAAGTGTAAGTGGTTCAGGAAGAATTGAGCTGAATTTAGAGGCAGATGATCTTACACAAAAGATAAGCGGCTCCGGTAATATTGAAGTATCCGGATCAGCAGACAGGGCAGAAATCTCCATTAGTGGTTCCGGAAATCTCAATGCCCTGGATATGGAAGTAGATCACTATTCGGTTAAGATAAGTGGTTCAGGAAAGTGCAAAATTAATGTAGGCGATTCCCTGGAGGCCAATATAAGTGGCAGCGGAAGTGTCTATTATAAGGGCGATCCGGACAAGATCAGAAGCAATGTTTCTGGTAGTGGCAAAGTAAAACCTTATTAATTTGCATTCCCGATACTAAAATGAATTTGGTTTCATCCTGTGAATATTCATCTCACAGGATTTTTTTCTGTTCGATTCTGTCTGAGATTTACATGTTCCGCCAATCCGGTTGTGATCAGCAATTGCGCGATCATGTAGGTGCTGATAACGAGTAGCCTTTCGTATAAAACAGGCACCATGAATTTGTTTATTGCTATAATTGAATCCGATAATAGGAAAATGACAGCACCGGAAAAGACTAGGTAGAAGCTCAATTTCGAAGTACGATTATGGCGGAAAATGGCCATAATTACCATTGTGAGGATTGTCAAAGTATACAGCGTGACAGCAAGTAACATTTCTCCAAGGTGAGGGAATAGACTGCTCATTAAAATAACGGTATATGCTATAACTATGAATGAATAAATCATTCTGATACCCCGTCCGGCAACATTAGATCCTTTATATAGATAATGTCTGTAGGTAATGATATAGAAGACTTGTGCAAACAGGAATGCGATCAATCCGGTAATAAAATAGATTTCCCCCTGATCCATAAACATCAACAGAACATCACCAAAAAAGGAAAACAACATGGCCAGATATACATAAGATACAGGGACTTGCCTTTCGACATCTCTGGTTTTGAAAAAAAACACCCCGGCGAGAATGGGCATGATCAGAGGTTTTGTAATCAGGATCAATTGGTTAAGGTCAAGGATAATGGAAAAGACATGGATGAGTGCATTAATCCAGAAGAGAAGTATAATTATCCTATATGTTATCTGGTTTGACATCCTGTTTATTTAATACCCGCCAAGATATTTTCTCAGTGCCCATTCCAACGAGATCAGGAAAAGGATCAGAAAAAATATCCACTTCAGATTAATGATAGCCAGATAGTTCTCGGAACTGTAAATCAATGATCTGGGATTTGAAGATTCGATATCTTCAGGTAGAATATTCATATCAGATAATGTATAGGACTTTCCGGACGACCGCCTGGAAAGTTCTCTCAATAAATTGAAATCAGCTTTAAGATTGGAGACTTCCACCAGAAGTTTTTTAATGGCGAACATCCCCTCATTCGTAACGGTTAGTCCATTCTGATTGGTGCTGGCACGATAAGAATAAACACCCGGATTTAAACCACTGATTCTGAATTGACTGTTTGCCTGACTGATTACATATGAATAGTCGTACCGGTTATTTTCTTCATCAGTTAAGCTTAAGTCAATTTTCTGATCATAGACCCTTTCATAAATTTCATTATATATTTCGGTTTCAAAGATAACAGGTTCATTATCCCAGTTTTCAGTTCGTATGGGATATGTTTTGAATTTTCTTCTATCTTCCTTAGCACTTAAATATTGTATGACCTTATTAAATAAATTGTCAATTCCTGAAAATCCTTTTGTAAAGAGATACTCATTCAGCCGCCATTTCCATAATCCTTCACCAACCAGTAATGCTTCCTTTATGCTTGGATTTTTATTGAAAATAAGTAAAGGTTTTTTTGTTGTGATCTTCCCAATACGCTGATATAAAACTATTTCAGATTCACCTTTTAGGGTGTATTCTCCAAACGGAACCGGTATGGGAGGTAAATCCGAATATATATTTTTAAAACTTTCATTTATATTGAACAGACCGAAATTTGTATTTAATGATACAAATACATTATCTTTTTGATTCCTCAGTGGTTTGATATTCATGGTCCGGTTATTAGAATTGAACCGGTTTATATTGGTCCTGGATCCCAAAATAAATAAAATGGGTGTACCATTATTTATTAACTGTTGTATTTCCGCAGAGAAGGTATTTCTGGAGTCAGGCAATTGATGGAGAATTACCAGGTCATATTTTTCTTCATTCTTATTGGTGATCCCGGGGATGACCATATCGATTTCATAATTATCATTTTTTTCAATAATGTTTTTAAGGGCTTTCAGGTCCGGATGTGGAGCGCTTGCAAGAAGCAGTATCTTCTCTTTTCCTTCCACCACCTCTATGAATGCATCAAGTCTGTTGTTATCGTTGGAGAATTCTGAAGCAAGAGGATTAATGATCACCTCAAATCTTTGCATCCCGCTATTTTCTGCTTCCAGTTCAAACTCCAGAACATGTAGCCCATTATCTGTAGCGATTGGAAGAATCTTATTTTGAAGTGTTTTCCCTTTACTTCGGACATCAACCGAAATAGAATTGCCAAGATATCCTTTATTATAAATTTCAGCTTGTAGAAGAAATTTATTTCCCTGGTATACTATTTTGTTGTGATGTAAAGATCTAAGGATAATGTCCTCCTTCTCCGTCGTATCGCCAACACCTATTGTATATATTGGGAATCCAAAATTCGAATAAATTGGAGAGGAACCCAGATTATAGATTCCATCAGAAATAAGAATGATCCCGGCCAGATTTTTACCCTCATAATCATTCTCAATTTCGTGTAGAACTTTGTTCAGGTCTGTTGAAGTACCATCAAATTCTATATCATTTATATTTGAATAATCATTACTTGCCAGGTCCTTGATCTTTATCTCCTGATTCTTCCCTGGCAAATCAACTAATATTTTATCCAGGTCATCAATTAACAGGTTGAAATTTTGTTCCGTATATGTTTCAGGAATGGAACGGCTATTGTCAACAGCAATTACATAGCTTGGTTCAATAATTGTATTTTGTATGTATCGTATGAGCGGTCCCAGCAGTAAAAATGCAATCAGGAATACGGTAATGAACCTGATTCCGGAAAGTATCAGGGATGGTATCCATCCCCAGGGATTCTTTTGTTTGTATAGTAAAAAAGCATATACCAGACCTGCCAGAATACATAGCAAAACGAACCATGGAGAAAATTCAAATAAAATCCGATTGTCCACAATTCTTTGGTTAAGATCTGGTATGCTCTGGTCGATTTATGTTAACATCCCACCGTCAACCTGGAATACCTGTCCTGTCATATAAGAAGACAAGTCTGAGCCCAGGAACACGGCACAATTCGCTACATCTTCCGGGGAACCGCTACGACGAAGGGGTATAGCCTCTACCCATTTTTTGACAACATCTTCGTCAAGCACAGCTGTCATTTCTGTTTCAATAAAGCCGGGAGCAATGGCATTGCACCTGATATTTCTTGATCCAAACTCCAGGGCAACGGATTTGGTGAAACCTATCATGCCGGCTTTTGATGCCGCATAATTTGCCTGTCCGGCATTACCTTTCACGCCTACAACAGAGCTCATATTTATAATAGAGCCAGACCTTTGTTTTAACATAATTCTCTGGACTGCTTTTGTTAGATTGAAAGCAGATTTCAGATTTATTTTTATGACCATGTCCCACTGTTCTTCACTCATACGCATTAATAAAGTATCACGTGTAATACCAGCGTTATTCACCAATATATCGATC
>CAYMFU010000155.1:0-6499 GCA_964389805.1 uncultured Roseivirgaceae bacterium
GGTTATCTGGATTTCCTCGATTATCTAAAAAATATTTTGCCAAGTCCAAATAAGCTTCCTTTTGGGTAAGCTGGTATAATTTTATTAACCCTGTTTCTATAATTTGGTGCCCTGGAACTGCTTCTATTTTTCCATTAGCAGCTCCAAAAGTTTTAACCATTAAATCGGCATTTTTAAGAGCTATATCCAAAAAAATTCTTTTCCCTGTAGCCTGGAAATGTACGACTGCAGCTTCGTACATGTGACCTGCATTATACAATTCATGGCTCATATATAAGGATTCCCAACGTTTTCCTTCATCAACTTCAACCCAAGTAGCGGGTGGTTTTGCTGGGTTAATAGTTCTCCAAGTGGTTAAATATCCATCTTTTTCTTGGCCAACCTTTACAATACCTATTAGGGAGTCCAACAATATTTCCAAAGGTTTGTTGGAAGCACTAATCAATGAATTGGAAGCTCCTTCTATAATTTTGTATACATCTGAATCATCAAAGGGCATTACGCCTTTTACTGGCCCTTCCATTTTTCCGCCAGCGATTAAGAAATTATCGAACCTTCCTTCTTCTGCACATTTGGCGATGGCATATTCAATGGTTTTTTCTTGAACCCTTCTTATGATGGGTAGCCAAAATTCATCGGTAAGTTTTACGTTTTGGATGTTTACAGGTGTAAGTTTGTAACCGCCATTTTCAACCAATTCTTTACCAGTGGATTTTAATTGATTCTTTGAATCTTTTTTATTCTCTTCACAGCCAAATAACATTATGGCAGTTATACTAAAGACAAATACTAATTTTTTCATTTGAGTTAATTTAGAGTTGTTATTTTCAAAATTGGACAAAGACCACTTTCCCGTTTCTGTATTTTAAATTTTTGATTTCCTTTATCCTTGCTGTTATAATCAGAAACACCTGAATTATTTTGATACAATAAATACAAATCTTAAGGATATTTTCATTCGAACTTCGTATTGATTTATCAAAGCAAATGGTTTTGAAAACAGGTAATTTAATTTTGAGCAATACCACTATTTATCATTTTGAGTTACTGAGTAATACTAAATTTATATATACAAATAGAATAATACTCCTCTCCGGGTGCTAAAACTGTACTCGGAAAATGTTCTTTATTTGGGCTATCCGGGAAATGTTGCGTCTCAAGACAAAAAGCCGATCTGTGTTCATATGCTTTGCCTACTTTTCCTATTGTGGAACCATCGAGGAAGTTGCCTCCATAAAACTGAAGACCCGGTTCATTTGTATATACTTCCATTGTACGGCCTGACAAAGGCTCGATTACTTTTGCTGCGTAGTTATACCCTTCAAAGTTTTGATTGAGTACCCAATTGTGATCATAGCCCAATCCATATTTTAATTGTTCAAAATCTTTGTTCACTCTTTTCCCAATTGATATGAGCTCACGAAAATCCATCGGCGTATCTTCAACTGTTGATATGTCCCCGGTTGGGATCAACCCCTCGTCTACAGGAGTATAATAAGGAGCGTTAATAAATAATAGGTGGTCATTGATTGTTCCATTTCCTGCTCCTTTGAGATTGAAAAATGAATGATGAGTCAGGTTGATTACTGTGGCTTTATCTGTAGTTGCCCAATATTCTACCCTTAATTCATTATTGTCTGAAAGCTGATAAAGTACTTTTATAGTCAGGTTACCGGGATAGCCTTCTTCCATGTGCTTCGAGAGGTATGAAAATTCTAAGGTCTGGTCGTTAATTTGTTTTGCATCCCAGACCACTTCATTATAACCCTTTTTACCTCCATGCAGATGATTTATTCCGTTGTTTGTCGCCAGAATATAATCCTTGCCATTTAATGTAAATTTACCTTTACCAATTCTATTGCCATATCGACCAATCAATGCACCGAAATATTTTTCTTTTGCCGTAAGAAAACCATCTATATTCGAGTACCCCAGTACAATATCCTTATAATTCCCATTTTTATCCTGAATCCATAAAGAGACTACTTTTCCTCCATAATTGGTGATTTGTGAAACAGTGCCTAATCTGTTTTTAAGGGTAAATAATCTCACCTGCTTTCCATCAACAATCTTTTCGAAAGCCTCCTTATTTATCAATTTTATTGTTGTGTTTTCCTGACAAATACAGTCAGTATTTATACTGATCAACATCAAAAATATAATCAGCTTTTTACTCATTTTTATGGCAAAAAAAATCTTGATCCTACGATACAAGCTTATTGCAACTGTTTTTTTCATAATCTAGTTTAAGTTTTCTTTGATAAATACTTTAATCATAGTTTAATCCTCAAGTCTACAATTTTTGAAGAATTATGTTTTTCAATTCCATCAACAGAAACCGTAAATCCTTTCCCAAGCCCATACCTTCCACCAGTTCGATCCCATACAACAGATATTATTTTGTCATGGTATTTAACTCTATCTAGCGCAAACCAATCCCAATCTTCCGGAATTAGTGGACTGATTTCTAACGTATTATCCACCCTTGGCTTTATGCCAATAAGATCGGAAATTACCAGGTCACAGAATCCTGAATGGTTGTAATCCTTCCCTCTTTCCTCTCCTCCTTTTTTATCTGACCAGGTACCATTTTCATAGGTCTTCAGTCGGGTACGAGATATCCAATCACCAGTAAAAGGATTCAGGTTTTCATCAATCCAGTTTTGCTTTTTTCCATCGTCTTCAATAATATAATGAGCGCGAGCAAATTGTTGTAACAACGTATAATAGTCGCCTTTATCAAGCCCTCCATTGTGCTGGTAATTATTCAATAAATTTGATAGCCCTTTTAATATTTGAGTTGTTGCAAAAGGCCAGGATGGGCCATTCCATTGGCATTCATGCCCTTCGTAGCTCACGTCAAAATACGGGTGACGCCTTTCGCAGACGGTAAGCCCTATCGGAGCAGCAAAACCAGTGGTATCCAATACCTGTTGCCACGCATTGCTATACACCATCCTGTCATCCGGTAAATTGAAATACCAGGGCACATATCCAATATTTTCCCTGACATTTATTGGTGTAGTATCGTCGGAATAATTTCTGGGTAGAACGGTAAAGAAGTTAAGCTCACCACTCCAAAGCTGATTTTGTACGCTCTTTTTTATGGACTGAGCTTTTTCGGCAAATCTGGTTGCTTCCTTTTTTAAAGTGAAAGTTGATGCTATTTCTGATAGTGCCAGGGCATCGCCATACATATAACTATTTAATGTAGGCCTTAATGATTCCAGGGATGCACTTTGCTCCCTTATCAAGCGACCCCCCACCGACATTTCCATTCCATCCCGGTCATCGATTGTCCAAAATAAGGTTTCCCCTTTATCACGGCGTGTATCTTCCCAGGCTTCGTAGTTTGCGACTAAATGCTGAAACTGAGATTTAAGTACTTTAGCATCGGGGTGAACTTTTTGAAATTCAAAGGTTGAGTTAGCAATCCAAAAACTATAACGGCGGACGTCTTCTCCAGCATGACTTAACCAAAAATTGATATAGTCATTGATATAAACAGGATCATGCAGCCACCTTCCTTCATAGATTTGATGTCCGGCAGGGCAGTTGATTGCATTATACTTTCCTGACCATGGCACATCCGGTAAAAATTCTGTGATAATAAATCCATCCGGTGTATTTTTAATATGTTTTCTAAAGGTCCACCAGCGAAAATAATACGTTTCTTCAATAACCTTATCCGGCAAATCTACAAGGGGAATATTTGCTTTCAGGAATTTCCACACTGAATCATTTGGAATATGCTGGACGTACAACTCATTATCGTTATTATTGAAGGTATCTATATAATGTTTGTAGTCATCGTGGTGTAAGGGATATACTTCTATTTGCTGTTCCGGAACACATCCTAAAAGAAATACAATTAGGATACATATTGAATTCGGCAAAGCAGCGCTATTTATTTTAGAATACATTCTTTTATTACTTTTTTTCAATGAATTCTATTTATTAATCTATATAGAAATTTCCTTATCACCTTTCGATGGAAATTATTTCGTTACTCTAAACAATTGTAAATTGATCTCCTTCATTTTTTGCTCACCCATTTTGACGATGGCACGATCATAAGTCATCAATCCATTCACCTCTCCTTCTACGTCTGTTGTCTGAGTATAGATAGCTCCTGCCAATCCCTTTTTGATCAATGCGGGTATCCGATCCACCAATTTTTTATAGTTACCTACTAGCTCTTCCTTGTTGCCATAATTGCGATATCCCCAATTTTTGTCCTTCTGCCATAAGTGTTCTTTTATTGGCAATCCCAACCCACCAAACTCACCTAGAATAAGCACTCTTCCTTCTATAATTTCTGGTGCGTGTATTCTTGCATCTGGCATACTTGGCCCCGGATATTGGTGCTGATCCACTGTATGGCCTACAGGAAAAAAATTACCACCGCTTGGCCCATTCACAAGTCGCGAAGGATCATACTCCATCGTCCAGTTTATAATTTTTTCAGTATTGAATTGACCCCATGCTTCGTTAAATGGCACCCACATGACTATACATGGAGAATTGAAATTGGCATCTATGATGGCCTTCCACTCTTTCCGATACTGATGAGCGGATTGGGCTGTCCGTTCCATTTCTCTCCCGTCATATCCAGAGGGACCTCTCCAATCTGCACTTTTATCGCCATTGGGCATATCTTGCCACACTAACATCCCCAATTGGTCACAATGATAATACCAACGCGCAGATTCTACTTTCACATGCTTTCTGATCATATTGAAACCACTGTTTTTCGTGACTTCTATATCATATTTCAAAGCAGCATCTGTTGGAGCAGTGTACAAGCCACCAGGCCACCAACCCTGATCCAGTGTGCCATACTGAAAAAGAGGCTCATTATTTAAGTAAAGACGTTCATGACCATCAGCTCCTATGCCTACACTAATCTTACGCATAGCAAAATATCCTGTCACCTTGTCCACTGATTTTCCATCTTTCACCAAAGTAACTTCCAGATCATACAAAAATGGATTGTCCGGAGACCACATTATTGGTTTTTTCACCTTAAGTGATATGGATTCGTTAAGTTTCCCCTTAGCTCTTCCTACCTCCTTTTTACCTTCACGAGCTGTCACTAATACACTGTAACCACTAATTTCTTGAGTTTTAGAAACAGGCAACACCATTATTGTTTCTTGATCCAAATCTGGTGTGAGCTTCAGAGAGGCTATAGATTGAGTCTGTACTGGTTCTATCCATACGGTCTGCCAAATTCCCGTCACAGGAGTGTACCAAATACCTCGAGGTTTTGTCACCTGTTTTCCTCTACTTTGAGTACCATCACTCGTTGGATCCCATACAGAAACTACCACTTCTTGTTTTCCTGTAGATTTCAAGGCACCCGTAATGTCAAAACTAAAAGGATCATATCCACCTTGATGACTTCCAAGCCTAATGCCATTCACGTAAACCGTAGCTTCCCAATCTACTGCCCCGAAATGAAGTAATACTTTTTGATCATTCCAATCCAAAGGAATCTCAAATATTCTGCGATACCACAAAAGATTCTTATCAGTCATTCCACTCTTTACACCAGAAAGTGCGGACTCAATGGCAAATGGCACTAAGATCGTTCCCTCATAATTTTCAGGCTTATCCAGATCATTAGAGGCAATCGCATAATCCCATAATCCATTTAAGTTCATCCATTGATCTCGCTTCATTTGTGGCCGTGGGTATTCTGGCAACACATTCTCAGGATTAACCTCTCTAGCCCATTTACTCATGATATGGCCGGATTTGGGCTCCCATATATCCTGTGCAATTACATTGGTTGTCAGTATAATTAAACAAGACAAGAATAGTTGAATTAAGTTAAAAATTCGCAATTTCATTTATTTAGTAGTTTATTTCTAATTGATCATTCTTTCCAGATTCTCTAAAAAAATCTTGATCTTTATCATTCAACTTTAAAATGAATGACATTTTTATAAAAGAATTAATGATAATAAATTAGATTCTAGTAATAGGACTTTATTTGGATTTATTGTTGTCACATAGTTTATGATCCAATATTCTCATATTCTATATCCACATCAAGTATCCCTACTCCAAAATTCCCTTGTGGCTGAATATTGATCCTTATTCCATCTGTTGCCAGGTCAGATCCAGGATGCACCACATTGTATTCGTCCCTATCGGATGAATAATGATCGGTTACATAGATATCTAAATTATGCCATTTACCATTCTTGGAATATTGGATTGCCCAGGATTGTGGCACCTTGACTTTTCGATTATCATCAAACCAATAAACACCAATACTTCGTATTTTTTGTCTTTTCTTTAAGCTGATCTCCAGCCACTGCATCTTATCATTTGCGCTCATCCAGGGTTGAATAGTCCGGTCGATAGATGAGGATGGTCTCCGAGGATCTGAAATAGCCGTCAAACTACCCCAATTGTGAGTTGAAGATGCGGATACACGAGTGTATTTACCTCCTCTCGCAATGTTATCGCTGGCAAATTGGGCCATATC